>NZ_AUAF01000014.1 GCF_000428585.1 Zooshikella ganghwensis DSM 15267
CCTAGTTGCCACTTAGTCTTTGGGAGTAAAGGTGTTAACACTGCCCATTGTTTATCAGTCAGATCCGTTGGATAATACATTGTGGCTCTTTTTTTGTTCCCTGTTTGTTTTTGGTGAAACTAATGGTAAACAGAAGAAGAGTCCATTCCTATCTTCTTGAAACTGCTTTGTGCTTAATGATTAACCTTTTACTTAGACATCTGTATATTTTTTGATTTTTGAGACACGTTCTAAGTTATGAAGTGTTGCTTTTGTCATTTTTTCAAAGTGCCTTACTTTTGGCACAATGAATACTTGTGGAATTAATATAAATATAAAAATAAGGAAGAAAGCAATATTAAACCCAATGCTATAATTAAAAAGCGATACGATTTTTCCTATAGATATAGCAATGATTGCTAGAATTACTGTCCGCATATCTAAACTTCATTAGTCATGGATATAAGGTGGTAATTTTATAGAAAGTCAGCAAATAGTTAAATGAGTCAAAGCATATTATTAATCTATACTGTTAGCGATATTAATAATGTTGGGTTATATATGTGTGGACAGTTTGCACTCGGATCAGGGTTTGATTGGGGCGGCTTTTGTATTCGTTTGGATATTCGTGACTTGGTTGACTCAAAAGATAAGTTACGTTTTAGTGAAGTGTTCAAGCCTAGCCAAAAAATACCCATTGTTACCCAACAGGGGGCAGGGCATCAGCTATGCCAAGCCACTTGGTCATTACTTCTAGAAGAGACTGATGGAGGCTTTAAACCTCATGCTAAATACGCTACATTCAACTCAAAGTCGTCTCGTTTGACAGAAAGTCCTGTAAGTAAGAAAGCATTTAAGCGGTCTCGATGTATCATCCCAGCAAGCTCTTTTGTAGAAGGGGATGGACCTAAAGGTCATCGATACTACCATCAGCTTACACCTGAGTCAGGCATGATAGCGTTTGGTGGTCTTTATCGAGAGTGGATTCATAGTAAAACGGGTGAGCTGATGTATTCAGCATCAATCATTACATTACTAGGTCATCCTAAACTTAAGGATGTGCATCAGAAGTCAATGCCTCTAATGTTGCCTCTGGATCAACCTGCTTTAGCTCATGACTGGCTAAATTCTTCATTACAAGCGACTGAGCGTTTTAATGATTTATTGGTTCCCACATTATTTGATTCATTTGAGATCCTTCCAATTGATCGTCCTGGGAATAAATTACCAATTGGTGAGCGATATAAAATTGAAAGGGATTAAGGTTTATTAAAATAAACATCAGGTATCGTTATTTTTCGACGATTTCATCTTGATTAACATCATAAACAATAATGTTATCTAAACTTAATAAAAAGTCATATACCATTACTGTAATATCTGTAAACAAATTATCATCATCTGGGCCGAAGACTACACGAACTCTGGAGTTAACGTTATTATCTGTTAATTTGACATGAGAAAAATCATTTTTTACATCTAATCCTTGATCAAAATAAACACTTACCCAATATCCATCAAAGTTTAATTGTAAGTTTTTTTGCTCATCAAATGGGTCAGATTCAATTGATGTTGTAAGGTCATCAGAACCTTAAAATAGTTTAAGTATTTGGTCAAAAAGCCATTGTTCATTGGCTTGCTTGCTATCCGATAAAAAGTAACCATACATTGTATGAGGCATTGGATTAACCATTAAAATATAGGGTTGTTTGTTGTAGAAATATTATTAACTTTTATAAAGTAGCTGCGTGATCAATATACCATTGCCAAAACTCACTCAATTTAATAGGCGATGACTGAAAAGGAGGATCTTGCCATGGATATCCACCAGAGAAAGCCCCTGCAGCATACATTGAGGTATCCCAGATATCCAAGTCTTCATCGTCATCATCTAGGTCTTCACAGTAGCAATCACCGATGAGGGTTAAAAGCATTTCTACACACGCGTATCCAACTAATACTGCGTTGAGCTGATCATCACTTAAATCTTGAATATTTTCTAAGCCTGCCAGAAGATTATTAGCGAGTTCTTGTAACTCATCAGGGTTTAAGTTCTTTGACAGATATTGATTGGCGTAATCTAACGCTTTGTGCGGAATTCCATTTATACCAATATATTTTTCCCAAATAGGTAGTACTTTTTTACACGTATCGATAGCAAGCTGAACACGCTTAAAATAACCTTCGTTTTGAACGGCAATATTTTCTTCATTTGTGTCAATTGGCCCGTATGCTAACCAGATTTTTTTTCTATTTTTTAGCGGAAGGTGATTGTTAGGGTTCTTCTTGATAGCACTTTGGGCAGATTTGATTGCTTTAACTTGGTTAGAGGTTTTTTCTTGAGACTTATACACAGACGTTAATTAATCCAGAATGTTAAAAACTCATTAAAATTATCAAATGATTCACTATCCTGATATCTTTCAGCTAGATGGCGCCATACTATCTTTCCTGCTTGAGGATGCCCCTCACAAAATAGTAGTACATAAGATTCCCCATTATCATGTATAACGACTGCATTATCACCGCATGGTTGAATACCGTTTTCATAAAATACCTCAGAACGACGGTCTTTAGTAAACTCGATAACTGATACATAATCATTAAGTTCTGGTGGGCATACCCCATTTATGCACAAACCATCAGCCATCATAAAGCCAAATATTTGTAAGAAATCAACATATTGATCTGGGAGTTTTACCCCAAGAATTTGCTCAATATTTCTAATTTCGTCACTTGTTGCACCTCTTTCAAGATCCATATATTCTGGCTTTTGTTGCAATTCTTTATAAATATCATTTAAACTCATGTATTGAGTCATTAGGATCTCATATTGTGTATTTAAGTTGATGAGCTACAAATAGCTGATAAAAATTGGTGGAACACTAAATTTAATTAATTTTCTTCCAATGAAATGGTTCTTGGTTATTCAACCACTTAACTAGAGCTGGAAAGGGGTTTACGTCTCTGAACCAATACTCACCAGCCTCCTTTTCCCAGAGTTCAATAAGGTATTCATCAGCTCGATAAGTTGTTACACCAGGGCAGAACGTAAGAAGCTGTTGTTCCCAGTCTGCTAGTTTATCTAGAATAGATGGCGTTCGCAGAATTGATGAGTAAACCCATGGAGTCCATATTATTGTAACGTTACCTGTAAGCTCTCCAATTAAGTCAACAGTTGTATTTGGTAGTGTAAATTCAAAGCCACTATCATAAGTTTTACAATCCTCAAGCTCTGTACTTGTTGCAGATTTATTGCTTGGAAGTTGTTGGTTAAATCTTTCACCAGATATATCTAGAATATACTCAACGTTATGTGCCATTGATATCGATTTTTAACTGAAATAAAGGAATCACCTCCATGTGATAGATTAATGTCAGTGATAAAAATTAAGTTAGTCAATCTCTACACCAGTGGTAATAGCTTGTTTGAAGTTAGTATTTTGAAGCAAACATTCGTCAAAGATAGCATACGATAAATCAGCGTGATAAAAATTGGTATCACTTATATCGGCATTGATAAACTCTGCTTGTGATAATTTCGCTCCTTCGAAATTACAATTACTTAATTTTGCTTTATAAAAAGAAGACTTTACGAGAGTTGTTTTTTTAAAGTTACAATTATTAAATAAACTTTTGCTAAAGTTAGACGCGTATAGATCAGTGTTATTAAACGTGCAATTTATGAAAGTAGAATGTATTGCATTAATTTCTGAGATGTCTATACCGCTAAAATCATAATTTTCAATCATTGTCTCACTAAAGTCTGCAGCTTCTCCTTGAGTGCCATGACTAGAAATATACAGTTTATGTTGTTCCAGAATTTTTTTTACGCTTGATGAATCTAGGTTGTTTTGGGTAGACACTATATGTCCTCTCAAAGCTTGGTATTAACTTCAACAATACGGTTTAGCTCTTCTTTTGTAAGATTTTTATCAAGCCATTGCCATAGGCTCTTATGATCTTTTTCATTCATATAAGTGCTATCCAGTATAACTCTTCTTGGGGCGGGTTTACCTGAACTTTCATGAGGATAAGTCCCATGAGGTATGCCTTTTTTTCTTAGCTCACTTTGTATTGATTTGCCAGATTGTTCTGGGTCGAAAAAATCTGGTTTTCCTGGTTTCGCAGATGGAGGAGCTTTTACATCCCATGGATTACCGTCTCCATCATAAAACTCAATGCCTCTTGGCCCTCTTTTTATAGGTCCTTTAATAAGCCCTTGTTTTTCAGCTTCTAATCCTGCCATGGCTTCAGCTCTTGTTGTTGGTTTAATAGCACCAGAATGGTCAGGATCACTGGCTAAGTCGTTAAACCTTGGATCTTTCCTATATGTTTCTGGTACATCTTCATATCTGTGAAGAGACTTATGTTTTTCTGGTTTGTTGGCAGGAGAGGCAACACGGTTTTTGTTTTGCTCTGGAAGGCTCCTTTTTTTGGTCGTTATAGATTTAACGGTTGTTTTTGATTTTCCTTCTCCCCCCAGAGGGTTCATATAAAACACGGTACCCTTTGGTAAACCTTCACGGTTGAGTCGTCGCCAGGCTCTTACAGACTGAGCTAAGATAATTCCTTCCAGTACTAGATCAGGATTTTCCTGTAGAAAGCGGATAGGGTCAGATTTAATTTTGTTTTGAAGGATAAGTTGTTCAGTAACAGGCTCTATATGTTTTAGTGTCCAGTACAGAATATTCTCTTCATCCATGCCGTTCTCACGGGTCATCGCTACATCTTTTAAGGGGAATATGCTGCCTGAACTGTTAATCTCATAAAGGTATTTATCAGGACCTAGCTTGATGAGAGGGTTGAGCGGAAAAAACTCCGCCTTCTTATCAGTTTTTGTTAGGTATTGGCTGGTCCAAATATCGATATCTGTGCGCATGTTTTGGAGTAACGCCAGATACTTACGATCCTGAGTGCTTAAACTTCCATTATGAAAAGGCTCTGAAATTCCTAAATGACGCTTAAGCGCTTTGACTACGGTGAGCATTTTAGCGCGATCTTCTGCTACCCATGCGGCTTTATGTTCTTTTGCTAAGCGTCTGGCATAGGCATCATTGCTTTCTCCACCTTGCTTTTTATAGGGGGCTAATTCTGGCTCTTCTGGGTCAGGATGATCGGGGTAGAGAACTCTGACTTGCTCAATATCTTCCCTAAGTTCAATAAAGGCTTTCCCTTTAGCATCTAACTGGCCTTTTTGGATCTGAGCTTCAGTGTCTTGATCATACAGCTCATAGTTTGCATTAGGGACAGGGGAGCCATCCTCGGTGACTAGTTCAAGTCTAACCCAGTTCTTGGCCTGCTCTTCTTCTTTCTGCTCCTCAGGCTTTGCAGCCTCAGTAAAGGACTGTGTGAGAGTCTCGGGGGTGGTATCAGGGGCAAAGCCAGCGGACTGTAATTGCTTGGATTGGATAGCACTACCTGCACCAGCACCTACTTGAAAGCCTGTGGTGACTTTAGAGCTGCATGGACTGACGATGACATTGCCATTACTGACTTGGCTGCCAACAATAGCTGCAGGCTTACCATCCACTAAGATAGTGGGGTTGCCTGTGGTAATCACACTGCCATCACTCAGCTTATCGCCCACACGAGCGACAGGTAAGCCCTGATCCTTCATGTTAGGGCTACCTTCAATGATGGTATTACCTCGACTGTCTTTATCACCAACCCGTGCCAGACGAAACACAAGTGTACTCCTAATGTTGTCTACACAGTCAGTGTAGACGGAATGACACACGTGTTACGGAAATTAGTCATGAGTTGCTTGTTATTATTTATAAGGCAGCACTCTTGATTAACTACTTCATAAACAAGTAGGACAAGTTAAATAGCAGATAAATAACTAAGTGCTGCCGTCGAATACTGCTGAATATAAAAAAACATGTTTTTTAATTCGTTTAATTCTTTCTGGGGAATCATAACCGTTTTTTTCTGATCGAAAACAGCACTAAAGATCAAAGTGGAAGAGGGTGAAAAATGGGTTGGATAAATATCGAAAGGGTTTGTTAAATCGATTACATCATTCGCGCTGAGATTTTCGTGTGGTTGATACCGCTCCCAAGGTTTTGCTTTGAACACCATAATCACTTCCTTACGATTCAATGTTTCGTACCTACGTCCTAGTCATGAAAGTGAAAATACGTGTAAATATTTGCGATGTAAATCCCAGTTTTTTGTGCAATAAATAAACATTTGGCATTTTTCTAAATAGCATTGGTGCTCAGGATTACTTTTTTGTCATTTCTCTAAAAACGCGCATGATATTCATAGAAAATATTCATGCGGCGTTCATAATTAAAGGACTATGAACAGAAGTATCAGAAGTAAACAGGAACGAAAAGCGATCGGACTTCGCCTACGACAAGCTATCAATGACCATTCCCTGTCAGTAGAAGAAATCAGTCAACAGACAGGTTTAACCACCGCGCAAATTTACGACCGTATGAAGCTTGGCAATCTGCGTCTGAATGAAGCCACTGAGTTATGTCGCGTATTGGAAATTGATTTGCAGTGGTTAGCAACCGGATATGAATCAATTCCCTATATAGAAGGTTTAACTCATAAGTTAACGGAATTAAGCAGAACAAAACCCGAGTTCGTCAATCATCTTTTGCTGGCCATTGATCGACTTTGGTATGAGGAAAGGCTAGGGAAGCGACTATAGGTTTTGTGCATAAGAATGTCATGCTATATAAATGAAAGTGGTTAAAAATGCACCATAACTGTGCAGTTATGAATAGGAAAAGGGTTTATCGTGTGATTTTCGTGTGAATTGATACCCTAATTCTACACATACAAGCACAACCCAAAGCTTTAAGGTTTGCGTTTAAGTAGTTGAAAATATTAGGAGTTTTTTTGAGTTTGGGAAGGGTGAAAGTGGTGGAGGCGGCGGGATTTGAACCCGCGTCCGCCAGTCCTCTGCTTTCGGCTCTACATGCTTAGCTTCCGTCTACTGGGTTAACCTTAGTCGGCCCGACGGTCAGGGCGAATAAGGCGAGCCTGCGAAAAGTTTAGCCAAGTTGATGCAGACAGTCTTCTCAGCGAGCTTACTAAATATGACAGTTACCACCACCCCGTAAGCTGACTAGTGGAACTGCTAGCTGGGATTAAGCAGCTAGAGCGTAGTTTTCGTCGTTTGCGACTATTAATTTGCAGCTTTGGATTTACGAGATTGGCTGCCATCTCGACATGCACCAGAAAGGTTCGTAACCGTCGTCGAATCCAGATCGCCCCCGGTAGAAACCTCGTTTCTTCTTTAACTATGACCTAAGTATGGGGTTCAGGTCAACCTAATTCAAGTACTTGCTTTACTACTTTTGATCAATCATGTGTCGCTATATAATTAATATTATACAACTATTGACGCATTAAACGCTGCTTTTGCCTCTGCCAGTCACGTTCTTTTTGGGTGGCGCGTTTATCAAATTCTTTTTTACCACGGGCTATGGCAATTTCACATTTTACTATGTGTTTTTTCCAGTAAAGTGCCGTACAAATACAGGTTTGGCCTTTTTGCTGCACAGCTGAAAAAAGCTTTGCTAACTCTTTGCGGTGTAAGAGTAGCTTCCTATCTCGCAGTGGATCTGCGACGATATGTGTGGAAACAGTTGTGAGTGGTTGTATTTGTGAACCAACTAGCCACGCTTCGCCATCTTTTAGCAGAACATAACTGTCTACCAGTTGGGCTTTGCCTGCTCGCAGGCTTTTTACTTCCCATCCGGTTAAAACAAGGCCTGCCTCGAATTTCTCATCAATATGAAAGTCGTGGCGAGCTTTTTTGTTAAGAATAATTGTACCGGACTGCTGGCCGGTGCCTTTCTGTTTTTTAGCCATGCGGGCTATTATAAATTTTTATAACCGTTTGTGCTATGACTATGTGCTACATGTTCTTGTGAGAAATTTACAGTTGGTTAAAATGTAACCTTTGCACCAAATTAGAACAAGAAAAGAGGTAATAACAACATGGCAGAATCAACTGCATCAACGAGCGCTACTTGGGCCACGAGGTGGACATTTATTCTGGCCGCTACCGGGTCTGCTGTTGGGTTAGGAAACATTTGGAAATTTCCATTTATTACTGGGGAGTATGGGGGAGGAGCTTTTGTATTAGTTTATTTGTTATGTGTTGCGTTTATTGGGTTACCCATTTTGATGTCTGAGGCTCTCATTGGACGACATGCGCGGTGTAATCCAATTAGTGCGATGAGTAATTTAGCTGCTGAATCGGGTAAAACGCGAGCTTGGGGTTTAGTCGGTTGGATGGGGGTGTTAGCAGGCTTTTTTATCTTATCATTTTATAGTGTAGTTGCAGGTTGGGCTTTGGACTATACCCTGGAAATTGGACGAGGTACTTTTAACGAGGTCGCCTCGGGATCAACAGGGAAAATGTTTGAAGATCTAATTGGTGATCCCAAACGTCTTATGATTTGGCACACACTATTTATGATCATTACTGCATTTATTATTGCCCGAGGTATACATAAGGGCTTGGAAAGCAGTGTGCGTGTAATGATGCCAACATTGTTTTTACTCCTGGTTGTTATGGTAATTTATGCCTTTGTTGAAACAGATAAGTTTGGTGCTGGCCTAAAGTTTTTATTTGCTTTTGATATTGAAAAAACCTTTTTTACCTATGAAAAGCTTGTTGATGGTGCTGTCACAACTTGTCAGTGGGCAGAAGCGGGTTGTGAAAAAGTATTTACTTCTAAGCCACTGCTTGCGGCTATGGGGCATGCTTTCTTTACCTTAAGTCTTGGTATGGGGGCAATCATGGCATATGGTGCTTATATGCCAAAGCAAGCAAATATAGCCAGTACAGCAATAACCATTGTATTTTTTGACACCGTTGTTGCTTTGTTAGCGGGTATGGCTATTTTCCCGATCGTTTTTGCCAATGGTATGGAAGCTTCTTCTGGTCCTGGCTTACTGTTTATTTCTTTACCGCAAGCCTTTGGTAACATGCCTTTTGGCCAAGTCTTTGGTTGCTTATTTTTCTTCCTGGTATCAATTGCGGCATTAAGCTCAGCGATTTCTCTCATTGAGCCTGCAGTTGCCTATTTGACGCAGCGTTTTTCTGTCGGTAGGGTAACAGCTACGATTGGATTTAGCTTTTTTGTGTGGTTTTTAGGTATTGGCTCTGTTCTGTCATTTAATGAATGGGCTGAAGTGAAACCATTCTTTGGCAAAACAGTATTTGATTTTCTGGACTATTTGACAGCAAATATCATGCTACCTCTTGGAGGAATGTTAATAGCCATTTATGCAGGGTGGGCGCTAAAACGCTCTTTGGTGCTGAATGAGTTAGCGCTGAAAAACCTGCTTTATTTCAACTTATGGCGTGCTACTTCAAGAGTTATTGCGCCTGTAGCAGTGTTTGTTGTATTCATTGTGACGCTTATTCAGTCTTTATAAGGGTAAAGCATCAACTAATGGCAGTGATAAATCGTTCAGCTCTGGTCATGTATTCGGCCAGAGCGATGTTTGACCTCATTAATGACATTGAGTCTTATCCTCACTTTTTGCCTTGGTGTGTTGGCGCCAAGGTTCACTCAAGGCGTTCTGATCTGGTGGAAGCAAGTCTTGATGTGGCAAAAGGTGGTATCCGCCACTCATTTACGACTCGGAATCTTTTATCGGCGGGTGAGTCGATTGAGATGGAGTTGGTACAGGGGCCATTCTCTAAGCTTAAGGGTAAGTGGCACTTTAAAACACTTGCTGATAACGCTTGTAAGGTTGAACTGGATTTAACGTTTACCTTATCTGGCAAGGTGCTAGAAAAGACCTTAGGTGCTCTATTAGTGTCTGCAACGAGTTCGATGGTGGATGCTTTTTGTCAACGTGCTAAGGAAGTTTATGGCTGATTTCGCTGAAGAACATATTAAGGTTGAAGTAGCCTACGCACTTGCTAATAAACAAAAAGTTGTAGTGCTCAATGTACCAAAGGGTGCATCTGTTTATGATGCTGCGGTTGCCTCAAAGCTTGATGAGGAGTTTGAAGGTATTGACTGGAATACGGCCAAGATGGGAGTTTTTGGTAAGTTAGTACCTAAGCCTAAGGATCGAGTGTTAGAGGAAGGGGAACGAGTAGAAATCTATCGGCCATTAATTGCAGATCCCAAAGAAGTGCGCAAACGTCGCGCAGAAAAGGCGAAACTTGCTAAAAAACAAAGTTCAGAGTCGCCCGAATAATCAAAAAATAGTAATCCCCTACGGTGTTTCAAACTCAACCTTGAGTAACCTTTGCTTGGGTTACTCAAGGTTTGCTTGAGCGCACTTCATCTTAAAAGTCTTCTGTTGGAGCGTCTTCTTCTAGTAAATCGCTATCATTTGATACGTCTGTGCTTGCTTCTTCGGGTATAGGCATTCCCGCTTCTTCCATGATAGCTTTGGGGTCTGGGCGAAAATCTCCTGAAAAGTGACTTAGAATGTCGTCTTTGAAGAAAATACTGAGTGTTTCTTGGGAGCGAGCTTCTCCTCCTGGTTGAAAGCTGTAAACGTAGTCCCAACGCTCTTGGTTAAAGCTATCAATCAAGAGAGGGGAGCCTAAAATGAAGCGTACCTGTTGTTTGGTCATTCCTGGGCGTAGTTGATTCACCATGTCTTGGGTGATGATATTGCCTTGCTGAATATCAATCTTATACACACCAGGAAAGCTAACCGTACGATGGTCGCTATCTGAGAAAAATGAACAGCCACTAATGCACATTAAAAGTGACGCGAGAAAAGTGAATTTTGTTAAGGTGTTTTGCATCTTTTAAAGACTTCCACTATCTTGGGTCAAAGTGAGATAATACCTTACTTCTTGGCGTCTGCTAAGGGTTCGATTTATAAAGGATAGTGTTGTGGAAAATCAAGAGTTAAGAAAAGCGGGTCTGAAAGTAACTTTGCCCAGAATTAAAATTCTGCAAATCCTAGAAAATGCAGAGCATCGCCATATGAGTGCTGAAGATGTTTATAAGGCGTTAATGGATGCTGATGAAGATGTTGGTTTGGCAACAGTTTACCGTGTATTAACTCAGTTTGAAAATGCAGGCTTGGTGGTTCGGCATAATTTTGATGGAGGCCACTCTGTATTTGAACTTGCCCAAGGCAATCATCATGACCATATGGTATGCGTAGAAACAGGCCACATTGTTGAGTTTTGTGATGAAGAAATTGAAAAGTTACAAAAACAAATAGCCGAAAAACACGGCTTTGACTTGGTTGATCATAGTCTTGTCCTTTATGTGAAGCCGAAAGCACAAAAAAAATAAATTTTTGTGACTTGGGTTGCTATTAATCTGGTGGCTAAACGATGACTGGTTTTAACTTGATAGCTAGGGACAAGCTTAGGAAAAGTTTTTGATGCGCTTTGAGTTTGACTGCCGTTTTAAAACGGCAGTAGCATTACTTTTTTTTAGGCAATTTTTTCAAAAGATAAAAATTGTGAATTATTTTTTACAGTGATCAGATCTCGCTTAATACAGACCAGTTTTATAAAAGTTGTTATTCAACGGCAGTAATCATTTCTTTAGCATGTGCCAGTGTATGTTCGGTGATATTTAGTCCACCAAGCAGGCGCGCAATTTCAGCGACTTTTTCTTCAGGATTTAAGGTTGTGATGTTTGTTTGAGTGCTATCTGCTTTGACCTGTTTATGAACAAAAAAGTGTTGATGACCTTGTGAAGCAACTTGAGGCAGGTGTGTTACACATAATACCTGTCCTTTACTGCCTATCTTTCTGAGTAGTTGACCTACAGTTTCTGCAACACCACCACTTATTCCAACATCAACTTCATCAAACACTAGAGTTGGTGTCGTTGAAAGTTGTGCCGCGATAACTTGAATTGCCAGACTTATTCGAGATAGTTCACCGCCTGAAGCAACCTTTTGCAGTGGTTTGGCGGGTTGCCCTGGGTTAGTGCTGACTAAAAACTCAATATCTTCCATGCCAAATGGTTCTGGTGTTTGAGTTGGTAAATGGGTTAACTGTACTTGAAAGTAACCATTTGGCATGCCAATTTGTTGTATTTGTTCAGAAACGGTTTGGCTCAGTGTTTTCGCTGACTTCTCTCTATGTTTGGAAAGCTTCTTGGCTTTTGATACATAGTCTTTTTCTAACTGAGCTATTTCACGGGTAAGTGCTTCTAAAGAGTCATCAGAAGATTCAAGCGCTTGTAGACTTTTTTCCAAAGCCTGTTGTTTCATATAGAGCTCTTCTGGGGAAATCCTGTGTTTACGAGCTAAGTCATAAATAGCACTTAAGCGCTGCTCAATTTCTTGGAGTCGCTCAGGGTCTGCATCAAAATGATCGGTAAAGCGATTAAGCTCTGCTACTGCTTCTTCGACTTGAATTTGTGCACTAGCCAACAGTTGCAGTGCATCGTTAATGAAAGGGTTATCAGGTTGGATTTTATTTAAAGCATGCTGGGTAATATTTAAGTGATGAAGAATACTACTGTTATCGCTATCACTACACAATGTTAATGCTTGCTGGCAGTAATGCATTGATGATTCTGCATTTGCTAGCACTTTTTGTTCTTGCTCAAGTGTTTCAACTTCCCCTTCATTCAGGTCCAATAGTTGAAGCTCATGCACCTGATAACTTAATAGCTGAACTTTATCGGCCACTTCATCATGTTGCTGGCTAAGTATATTTAATTTTGTATTACACTGCTTCCAACGCTGGTAAATCTGATGGACGTTTTCACTTAATGCAGCGGTTTCTGCAAAAGCATCAAGTAGTTTGCGGTGGGTATCCTTTTTAAGTAGAGATTGATGTTCATGCTGGCTGTGAATATCAATCAGCATATCCCCCAGGATGCGTAATTGCTGAAGCGTTGAGGGTGTACCGTTAATATAACCGCGTGAACGGCCTTCTCGGGTGACCACTCGGCGAAAGATACACTCATTACCGATAAGTAAGTCATGATCGGCTAGCCATTTTTGGGCATCTGCTAAATGCTGAATATCAAAAGTGGCAATGACTTCGGCTTTATCAGCACCAGCGCGAACCATGTCGACTTCTGCTCGATCACCTAAAGCAAGTCCAAGCGCATCCAACATAATGGATTTACCAGCACCTGTTTCACCTGTAATTACTGTCATACCAGAGGGAATGTCCAGCTCTAGTGTGTCAACAATGGCAAAATTGCTGATAGATAAGTGAATCAGCATGTATCCACTCCAGCCCTTAACATTGATGGGGAAAAGTTAATAAAATAGCTGTTTGTTTATACAGTAAACTAGCAGCATTCAGGTGCCAGGTCTAGCCTATAGCCTCAGAATAAGTGCATCTAACATTACAGTTGTAGTGTTTAGGTGACAATTGCTACTTGTTCAGCCATTGAATTATACATGCTGTTAATTTGTACAGTAGTCTTTTTATACATTAATTATTAATGAATACCTGAAAGTCAAGCCTTGAATCACAGCGGTTTACCCCCATATTGCTGGAAAAATAGCCATTTATACGGTTGCCCTGAACAGCTATAGCAATTAACGGAGAGACTGGGATGACTGATAAAAAGTCGACACCTGAGGTTGAAGAAGTCGTAGCGAATGATCAACAGCCTGAAGTTGAAGATGCTAGTGTAGAAGCATCCGAAGTTGAAGTGGATCAGCTAGAAATCGAAGATGCTGCTGCTGATAAGCAGGCCATTGAGTCTCTACAAACAGAAGTAAATTCGCTGCAGAATGCCCTGGTGGAGGCTCAGGAACAAGCACTGAGAGCGCAAGCTGAAGCTCAGAACATTAAACGTCGTTCTCAGCAGGATGTGGAAAAAGCGCATAAATTTGCACTGGAAGGTTTTAGTAAATCACTGTTGCCAATTATTGATAGCCTGGAACGTGGCTTAGAAACCGCTAATCGCGATGAGCCTGGGCAAAAGGCAATGTGTGAGGGTATTGAGCTAACGTTAAAGATGTTCATTGATGTGCTGCAAAAACACAATGTTGAGCAACTTGATCCCGTTGGAGAGCCTTTTGATCCTCAATACCATGAGGCAATGTCCATGCAAGAAAGCCCTGATGCTGAGCCAGGTACTGTACTTGCTGCATTGCAAAAGGGGTATACACTCAATGGTCGGTTGATTCGTCCAGCGATGGTGATTGTGGCTAAACCCAGTGAAACAAAAATCGATGAGAAGGCTTGAAATCGCTGGAACAGGACGCATATAGCAAAGCAAATAGAGTAATCACTGGCAATCTCCTTTATGTGCGGACAGCGGTTATCTCAAGGTTTTCAAATTAGGGTTATTGACGAATTAGCTACTCTACAGAGCTAGGGTATGGAGAGATAGAAAATGGGTAAAATCATCGGTATAGACCTGGGTACAACCAACTCATGTGTTGCACTTTTGGATGGTGACAAACCAAAAGTGATTGAAAATGCAGAAGGTACGCGTACGACGCCTTCTATTATTGCTTTCACGGATGATGGTGAAACGCTTGTAGGCCAGCCAGCAAAACGCCAAGCGGTAACAAACCCAAACAACACATTGTTTGCGATTAAGCGGTTGATTGGTCGTCGTTTTGCTGATGATGTGGTGCAAAAAGACATTAAGATGGTTCCCTACAAGATCGTTGAAGCAAAAAATGGCGATGCTTGGGTTGAAGTAAAAGGGGATCAAAAAGCACCACCCCAAATCTCTGCTGAAGTCTTGAAAAAAATGAAAAAGACGGCTGAGGACTACCTCGGTGAAGCAGTCACTGAAGCAGTAATCACTGTACCTGCTTATTTCAATGACTCACAGCGTCAGGCTACAAAGGATGCAGGTCGTATTGCAGGCTTAGAAGTTAAGCGGATTATTAACGAACCTACCGCTGCTGCTCTGGCCTACGGTCTGGATAAAAAGCGTGGTGACTCCACTATTGCGGTATATGACTTAGGTGGTGGTACATTCGACATTTCCATCATCGAAATTGCGGAAGTGGATGGCGAGCACCAGTTTGAAGTATTAGCTACTAATGGTGATACTTTCCTGGGTGGTGAAGACTTTGACTTGCGCTTGATTGACTATCTGGCAGATGAGTTCAAAAAAGAGCAAGGTATTGACTTACACAATGACCCACTTGCGTTGCAGAGACTTAAAGAAGCTGCAGAAAAAGCTAAAATTGAGCTTTCTTCAAGCCAGCAAACAGATGTAAATCTGCCTTATATTACAGCTGATGCGACAGGTCCAAAGCACTTGAATGTTAAGGTGACACGCGCGAAGCTTGAGTCACTGGTAGAAGACCTGGTTACTCGCTCTATTGAGCCATGTCGTATCGCATTAAAAGATGCAGGTCTGGACATTTCAGAAATTAATGAAGTGATCCTGGTGGGTGGTCAAACCCGTATGCCTATGGTTCAGCAAAAAGTTAAAGACTTCTTTAACAAAGAGCCTCGTAAAGACGTTAACCCTGATGAAGCTGTGGCAATGGGTGCGGCTATCCAGGGTGCAGTACTGTCTGGTGATGTTAAAGATGTATTGTTGCTTGACGTTACACCACTTACGTTGGGTATTGAAACCATGGGTGGCGTGATGACACCGCTGATTGAGAAAAATACGACAATTCCAACGAAGAAGTCGCAAGTTTTCTCTACAGCAGAAGACAACCAAACAGCTGTAACTATCCATGTGTGTCAAGGTGAGCGTAAGCGTGCAGGTGATAATAAGTCCCTAGGCCGCTTTGATTTGGCTGATATTCCTCCTGCGCCACGTGGTGTTCCACAAGTCGAGGTAACGTTTGATATAGATGCTAATGGTATTTTGAACGTTTCTGCTAAAGATAAGGCGACAGGAAAAGAGCAATCTATTGTGATCAAAGCATCGAGCGGCTTGTCTGATGATGAAATTGATACAATGGTGCGTGATGCAGAAGCCCATGCTGATGAGGATCGTAAGTTTGAAGAGTTGGCAAGTGCTCGTAATGCGGCTGATGGTTTGATCCATGCTACAAAGAAAACAGTAGAAGAAGCTAAAGATAAAGTTTCTGCTGATGAGAAGGAAAAAATTGAGAAAGCCATTGAGGAGCTGGAAGCAGCCCTTAAAGGTGATAATAAAGAAGAAATTGAAGCTAAAACTAAAGCGTTAACAGAGGCTTCTTCTGCACTTGCTCAGCGTATGTATTCAGAGCAAGCACAACAGGGCGAAGCTGGCCAAGCTCAACCAGAAGCTGATAGTGCTAGCAAGTCTTCTGATGATGCGGTGGATGCTGAGTTTGAAGAAGTAAAGGATGAGAAGAAGTAACCTTTGGCAAGGGAACGTTTTTCTCAACAGGGTGACAACCCTAACGGTATAACGCGGGAGAATTCCCGCGTTGTCGTTTGTATCGATAACTGTCTTGTGCCGAAACAGCAATTGTTTTTCGGGGTAATAAGCACGTAGGTTTCCTAAAGCTATGGCCAAAAGAGATTACTATGAAATTCTGGGTGTATCCCGGGATGTTTCTGAAAAAGACTTGAAAAAAGCCTACCGACGTATGGCCATGAAGTATCACCCTGACCGAAACCCAGGGGATAAAGATGCAGAAGAGCACTTTAAAGAAGTCAATGAAGCGTTTGAGGTGCTTTCTGACTCGCAAAAAAGAGCTGCATATGACCAGTTTGGGCATGCGGGTGTAGATGGTCAGGCAGGTGCAGGTGGCTTTGGCGCAGGTAGCTTTAGTGATGTTTTTGGCGATATTTTTGGTGACATCTTTGGCACTGCAGCGGGTGCTGGGCGAGGGCGTAGCAGTGTGCAGCGTGGCGCTGACTTGCGCTACTCGATGGACTTAGAGCTTGAAGAAGCGGTAAAAGGTGTTGAGAAGAAAATCCGTATTCCTACTCAAGTAGAGTGTCGTACTTGTGATGGTTCTGGAGCACGAAAAGGTTCTTCACCCGAAACATGTAGTACATGTGGTGGTGTTGGTCAGGTACGAATGCAGCAAGGATTTTTCTCTGTTCAACAAACTTGTCCTGCCTGTCATGGCACGGGTAAGGTTATTAAAGATCCATGTCGTGACTGTCATGGCGAAGGTCGTACTGAAGAATACAAAACCCTTTCAATTAAAATTCCTGCTGGCGTAGATACTGGCGATCGGATTCGCCTAGCAGGAGAGGGGGAAGCAGGGCTGAATGGTGGGCCTGCAGGTGACTTGTATGTTCAGGTCTCTGTGCGTGAACATAAGATTTTCCAGCGTGATGGTAAGCACCTTTATTGTGAAGTGCCAATTACTATCTGTGATGCTGTTTTAGGGGGTGAGCTAGAAGTCCCTACGCTGGATGGTAAAGTTAAATTAAAAATTCCACCTGAAACCCAAACAGGTAAGCTTTTCAGAGTTCGAGGTAAAGGTGTAGCTCCGGTTCGTGGTGGTGCTCAAGGTGACCTATTGTGTCGTGTAATTATTGAAACCCCTGTCAGCTTGACTAAGCGTCAACGTGAATTATTTGAAGAACTGCAAGCTACATTTGAAGGTGAGGGTGGTCATAAACAGTCTCCGCGAAAAACCTCTTGGTTTGAAGGCGTAAAAAACTTTTTTGAAAATATGTAGCTTTTGTAAAAGTCGAGCTTATGTAGGTAAACTCGATGTAGGTACTTCAATATAGTGTTATTAGTTTGGCCAGAAGGTGATTATACGATAATCATGTTCTGGCCAAATTTGTATGGGCCTACTGGTTTTAATAAATTGCTTTGGTGATATAGACTCGGCTCAGTAGGATAGAGTGTTTTTTTTCGCAAAAATCATAAAGTTGAGGGGCATATGATTCGCATAGCAGTTGTTGGAGCCGCAGGTAGGATGGGACGTACACTCATTCAAGCCATCACTGAAAGTAATGAGTGTCAATTAACTGTAGCGACTGACAGACCTGACAGTTCTTTGGTCGGTGCTGATGTGGGCGAGTTAGCGGGCTTGGGAAAAATGCATATTAAACTGTCGGCTAGTCTGGATAGCTGTAAAGATCAGTTTGATGTGGTTATAGATTTTACGCGCCCGGAACATACGCTAAACAATGTTGCTCTTTGTCAGCAGTGGAACAAATCGATTGTCATTGGTACCACGGGGTTTAGCGACGAGCAAAAACAGCAATTACAGGACGCCGCCCAATCGACTGCTATTGTTTTTGCCCCAAATATGAGTGTGGGTGTCAATTTATGCTTTAAGTTGCTGGAGCTGGCCGCAAAAGTCATGGGTGATGATGCGGATATCGAAGTAATAGAAGCACATCATCGCCATAAAGTTGATGCACCTTCAGGCACAGCACTGCGTATGGGTGAGGTTGTGGCTGATGCGCTAGGCCGAGACCTTAAGACGTGTGCTGTGTATGGTCGTGAAGGTATAACAGGCGAACGGGACCGCAAGACTATTGGCTTTGAAACGATTCGAGCTGGTGACATTGTTGGTGATCATACTGTGCTGTTTGCGACTGAGGGCGAGCGTGTTGAGATTACTCATAAAGCCAGTAGTCGTATGACATTTGCGCAAGGTGCTGTTCGTGCGGCTAAGTGGCTAGCGAAAAAAGAAGCAGGGCTTTATGACATGCAAGATGTTTTAGGCTTACGTTAAGGCAGAGACATTAAGATAAGAAATAGTGCTCAACGTAATTTTTTGTAAGCGACCTTAATTTTCCAATAGACGCCGGGCAGGATTTTATTTTAAAATTCCGAAAATTTGTGCCAAGAAAAGGGGTTTGGTTTCAAATGTCCGGCTATCAAAAAAAAGCAAGATGGAGCAGATAACAACTGCAGGCATCTTGCTTTTTTTTTGCCTATGAAAAATGCATCAGAAAATGTGAGGGAGTTAGCTTTGTCAACACCAGCAATATTAGCCCTTGAAGACGGCTCGATATTCTCAGGAGTGTCGATCGGCGCTGATGGGCAAACAGCAGGAGAAGTAGTTTTTAATACGGCTATTACAGGTTATCAGGAAATCCTGACAGACCCTTCTTATGCTCGTCAGCTTGTCACTTTAACGTATCCACATATTGGTAATACGGGTATTAATCTGCAAGATAATGAATCTGCTCAGGTATGGGCAAGTGGGTTAATTATTCGAGAGTTATCACCGGTTGTGAGTAATTGGCGCAGTCAACAATCGTTGTCTGAATTTTTAAAAGAAAAGGGTATTGTCGCCATTGCAGAAATTGATACACGTCGTCTGACTCGTATTCTTCGCGAGAAAGGCGCACTGTCTGGCTGTATTATGGCTGGTACGACAATCTCAGAAGTCGCGGCATTTGCGCAAGCTGAATCTTTTCCTGGTTTAAAAGGAATGGACTTAGCATCCGTTGTTAGCACAGATAAAATTTATGAATGGAATGAAGGTGAGTGGCAGCCATCCACGAATGACTTTTCAGCGACTGTGGATAAACCCTATCATGTGGTCGCTTACGACTTTGGTGTTAAGCATAATATTTTAAGAATGTTAGCCCAACGTGGTTGCCGTATTACGGTGGTACCTGCTACTACTCCTGCCAGTGAAGTGTTGGCGATACAGCCAGATGGGGTATTTCTATCAAATGGTCCTGGCGATCCCGAACCTTGTGTTTATGCTATTGACGCTATTCAAGCACTGCTGGAAGCTAACATACCATTATTTGGTATTTGTTTGGGGCATCAGTTATTAGCACTAGCCAGTGGTGCAAAAACAGAAAAAATGAAGTTTGGGCATCATGGTGCTAATCATCCCGTCCAGGACGTTCATACTCGTAATGTAATGATTACCAGTCAGAACCATGGCTTTGCCGTAAGTGAAGACTCTTTACCGAAAAACGTTGAGGTGACTCATAAATCTCTGTTTGATCACTCACTACAGGGTATCCAGTTAACAGACAAACCTGCGTTTAGTTTTCAAGGGCATCCTGAAGCAAGCCCTGGTCCCCATGATGTAGCTCCCCTCTTTGATCGCTTTATCGATTTAATTCGATCTCGACGCTGATTAGCCCTTACAGCAATCACCTCTGCATAAACGTAAACATATAAAACAGTTGTAACTAATTTATCGTCAGTGAAGAGAAAACCATGCCTAAACGTCACGATATCAAAAGTATTCTAATCCTTGGTGCAGGTCCTATTGTAATTGGCCAGGCTTGTGAATTTGACTACTCAGGAGCACAAGCATGTAAAGCACTTCGAGAAGAAGGTTTTCGCGTTATTCTCGTGAACTCTAACCCCGCAACCATCATGACTGATCCTGTGATGGCTGATGCAACTTATATTGAACCTGTTCGTTGGGAAACTGTTGCCAAAATTATTGAGAAAGAAAGACCAGATGCCTTATTGCCTACGATGGGGGGGCAAACAGCACTGAACTGTGCGTTGGACTTATATAAGCATGGTGTTTTAGAAAAGTTTGGCGTAGAGATGGTTGGTGCTAATCAAGATGCCATTGATAAAGCTGAGGATCGGCAACGCTTTGATATCGCTATGAAGGCCATTGGCTTGGAAACACCTAAGTCTGGCATTGCTCACTCCCTTGAAGATGCATTGCAGGTGCTTGAAGAAGTAGGCTTCCCTTGTATTATCCGCCCTTCATTTACCATGGGAGGAAGTGGTGGTGGGATTGCGTACAATCGAAAAGAGTTTTTAGAAATCTGTGAACGTGGTTTAGACCTTTCACCAACCCGTGAATTGCTGATTGATGAGTCATTGATTGGCTGGAAAGAGTTTGAAATGGAGGTCGTGCGGGATAAACAAGACAACTGCATTATTGTCTGCTCCATTGAAAATATTGATCCGATGGGGGTTCATACTGGGGATTCGATTACTGTTGCACCTGCTCAGACTTTAACGGATAAAGAATATCAGTTGATGCGAAATGCATCTGTTGCTGTATTGCGGGAAATTGGTGTTGAGACAGGTGGCTCAAATGTCCAGTTTGCATTAAATCCTGCTAATGGACGTATGGTTGTCATTGAGATGAATCCTCGGGTTTCTCGCTCTTCTGCCTTAGCCTCAAAGGCAACAGGGTTCCCTATAGCTAAAGTCGCTGCCAAGCTGGCAGTCGGTTATACCCTTGATGAGCTACAGAATGAAATTACAGGTGGGGCAACTCCCGCATCGTTTGAGCCTGCAATTGATTATGTAGTGACAAAAGTGCCACGTTTTGCATTTGAAAAATTTCCAAAGGCCGACAGCCGTCTTACAACACAAATGAAGTCTGTCGGCGAAGTGATGGCGATGGGGCGAAACTTTCAAGAGTCATTTTTAAAAGCATTACGTGGCTTGGAAGTGGGTGTTACAGGTCTGGATGCCAAGCTTAATTTAAATCAGGATGGGGCTTTGGAGCAGTTAAAGGCTGAGCTTATAACCCCTCGTGCTGAAAGGATTTGGTATGTTGGCGATGCTTTCAGGGCGGCAATGACTATAGAAGAAGTGCATCAGCTGACGCATATTGATCCATGGTTTTTGACATATATTGAAGACATCATAAAAACTGAGCAGCAGGTGAAGTCTGGAGGTGGACTGAATAGCCTGAGTAAACAGGCCCTTTGGCAATTAAAGCGTAAGGGTTTTTCTGATGCTTGCTTAGCTAAATTACTCAGTGTCAGTGAAAAAGCTGTGCGGGAATATAGGCAAAAATTAGGTGTACATCCTGTATACAAAAGGGTAGATACGTGTGCGGCTGAGTTTGCAACAAGTACAGCCTATATGTACTCCACCTATGACGAGGAGTGCGAAGCATTACCAACTCAGCGTGAAAAAATGATGGTGCTGGGTGGTGGACCCAATCGGATTGGTCAGGGTATAGAGTTTGACTATTGTTGTGTGCATGCGGCTCTGGCACTTAGGGAAGAGGGCTATGAAACCATTATGGTTAACTGTAACCCAGAGACAGTATCAACAGACTATGATACGTCAGATCGACTCTACTTTGAGCCTGTTACCCTGGAAGATGTGCTGGAAATAGTCGCTATTGAAAAGCCAAAAGGCGTTATTGTTCAGTATGGTGGACAGACACCGCTTAAGCTTGCCAGAGCTTTGGAGGCAGCAGGTGTACCTATTATTGGTACATCACCAGAAGCGATTGACCGTGCAGAGGACCGTGAGCGTTTTCAACATATGATCCAACGCTTAGGGTTGCTGCAACCAGAAAATGCAACGGCAAGAAGCAGTGAAGAAGCGGTCAAAAAAGCAGAAGAAATTGGTTATCCATTGGTTGTTAGACCTTCCTATGTGTTGGGTGGGCGCGCAATGGAGATTGTTAGTCAAGAGTCTGAATTAGTGCGCTATATGCGTGAAGCAGTTCAGGTTTCCAATGAAAGTCCTGTGTTATTGGACTCATTCCTCAACCGTGCCATTGAGGTTGATGTGGATGCAGTTTGTGATGGCGAAACAGTGGTGATCGGTGCTATTATGCAGCACATTGAACAAGCTGGTGTCCATTCGGGCGATTCTGCTTGTTCCCTGCCTCCTTACAGCTTAAGCCAAGAAACTCAGCAAACCATTCGTGATCAGGTGACATGTATGGCACTTGAACTTGGTGTTATTGGTTTGTTAAATGTTCAGATGGCCGTGCAGGATGACAGGGTTTATGTTATCGAAGTTAATCCTCGTGCGTCGCGCACAGTACCTTTTGTGTCTAAATGCATTGGTCACTCGCTGGCAAAAATTGCTGCGAAAGTGATGGCGGGACAGTCACTTGCTGATGTTGGATTTACCTCTGAGGTTATCCCAAATTACTGGTGTGTAAAAGAATCAGTGTTCCCCTTTAATAAATTTCCAGGGGTTGATCCTATTTTGGGACCTGAGATGAAGTCTACAGGTGAAGTGATGGGCGTTGGTGACAGTTTTGCCGAAGCGTTTGCTAAAGGGCATGCTGCTACCAATTTGCCGAACTCAGGAAAAGTAATTATCAGTGTGCGTGATGAAGATAAACCACGTGCAGTGAATGTTGGAAAACTGCTTATTTCACTAGGTTTTGAGCTTTATGCTACAGAAGGTACTGCCAATGCACTTGAAGTGGCAGGTGTTCCTGTAACTAAGGTGAATAAGGTAAGCGAGGGACGCCCTCATTTGGTAGATATGATCAAAAATGACGAAATCAGTCTGATGATCAATACCACTGAAGGGCGTCAAGCGATTGCAGACTCTTATACTATTCGCGGCTCTGCCTTGCAGCACAAGGTCCCTAATGCAACGACCATTGCCGGTGCTGAGGCGGTTGCCGAAGCGATCCGTTTTGGACCAGAAAAAACGGTAAGACGCTTACAAGATTTACATAAAGGTGTGACTGGATGAATAGAATACCAATGACAGTCAGTGGTGAGGTAGCACTTAGAGAAGAGCTAAAGCACTTGAAGACTGTAGAGCGTCCTCGGATTATTCAAGCAATAGCTGAGGCTCGAGAGCACGGAGACTTAAAGGAAAATGCTGAATATCACGCAGCCCGTGAGCAGCAAGGTTTTACGGAAGGTCGAATCAAAGAAATAGAAGGTAAACTTTCTTCTGCGCATATCATTGATGTTACAAAGATTACGAAAACAGGCAAAGTAATTTTTGGTGTAACCGTTGAGCTGCTCAACTTAAACACCGATGAAGAGGTGGAGTACCAAATTGTTGGTGATGATGAAGCAGATATTAAGCAAGGGAAAATATCTGTGAACTCTCCCATTGCGCGCGCGTTGATTGGTAAAGAAGAAGGCGATGTGGCACTTGTCAGAACACCAAATGGTGAAGTGGAGTACGAAATAGAGGAAGTTAAACACCTCTAAACATCGTAAAGCTGAGAATGTTGTTTGAATAGTTGCAAACCCCTCTTTCAATTGTGAGCGAGGGGTTTGTTATATTCGGTCAGAAGGAAGCTACAGCGGTTAATGCCGGTGTAAATTCGAAAGTTGTAGATTGGGTTCTTCTGCAGGGCGGTAAATTAGTGCAATGTTACCAATGGTTTGCACCAGTTCAGCTTGGCACTCATTGCAAAGTGCTTGAATTAACTGTTGTTTAACCTCTCGATCACCTACTTGAAATTTCACTTTTATCAGTTCGTGATCATTGAGTGCTCTTAAGGTTTCTTCAACAATGCTACTGGAAACACCTTTTCCGGCTACAGTTACAATAGGTTTAAGATTGTGCCCGATAGCACGAAACTGCTTTTTCTGACTGGCAGACAACGACATTATTTATAAATCCACTGTGAAAACATAAAATACTCACGGATAACAATACCCGAGTTGGAATAATTTTAGCCTATGAGTACGGTTGATAACTATTTTACAGGCTATTTTTCTAACAATGAATGCTTACGTTAGTAAGCCAGATAACAGAGTTGTACGTTATGGGTAAGTCGAAAAGTAGTCATCGCTGGTTACAGGAACATTTCTCTGACCACTATGTTAAAAAATCTCAGCAGGATGGATACCGCTCAAGGGCCAGTTATAAATTACTGGAAATTCAGCAAAAAGATAAATTGTTACGGCCTGGAATGACTGTCGTTGATTTGGGTGCGGCACCAGGAGGTTGGTCACAAGTTGCTGTCAGCCTGGTTGGAGATCAAGGAAAAGTTGTAGCGTCAGATATTTTGCCAATGGACCCTATCGCTGGTGTCGACTTTATTCAGGGTGACTTTACTGAGGATGAAGTCCTGCAGGAAATTCTTGCTGTAATTGGTGATGCAGCGATAGACCTTGTAATTTCAGATATGGCCCCCAATATGAGTGGGGTGCTTGCAGTTGATCAACCAAAAGCAATGTATTTAGCTGAGTTGGCTGTTGATTTGGCACAGCAGGTGCTTAAACCTGGAGGGGGCTTTCTGACGAAAGTATTTCAGGGTGAAGGTTTTGATGCTTACCTTAAGTTATTGCGTCAGCACTTTAAGCAGGTACAAACCCGAAAACCATCATCATCTAGACCTAGATCCCGTGAAGTTTATTTGCTTGCCCGTGGTCTAAAGCGTTAAGGCTGAGATGAGAGTGTCATCAATCTTACGATGAGCTTTAAATGAGAAACTGTTGCAAATAGATAATCTGTAGTATCGTATGGATTACTCCTTGAGCGCTTCTCCAATAACGTGATGAAGCTGGTACGATTACCAGTTGGAAATCTGGTCAGGCAGACTGAGTGACTGTCAAACTTTGTTCACTCTATAGAGGATAGGCCTTTGAATGACATGGCAAAAAATCTGGTGTTGTGGCTAATAATAGCTTTGGTATTGCTAACAGTGTTTAAAAACTTTGGCAATATGCAGTCTTCAACCAAAGAAATTAGTTATTCCGATTTTGTCACGTACATTGAAAACAAACAGGTTAGTAAAGTCGAAATTGATGGTTCTAAAGTAAATGGCCGCTTTACTGATAATCAAACGTTTGAAACCAACTTACCCTTGGCTATTCGTGATGACAAATTAATGGATGATTTGTTGCGTAACCAAGTTGAGGTATCTGTTAAGCCAATTGAAAAGCAAAGTATCTGGACTCAGTTGCTGGTCGCAAGCTTTCCAATTCTCGTCATCATAGCTGTTTTCATGTTTTTTATGCGCCAAATGCAAGGTGGTGGAAGCGGTCGTGGTGGCCCTATGAGCTTTGGTAAAAGCAAAGCCAGACTGCTAAGTGAAGACCAAATTAAAACGACATTTGCAGATGTTGCAGGTGTTGAAGAAGCAAAAGATGACGTTCAAGAGCTGGTAGAGTTTCTCCGTGACCCAGGCAAGTTTCAGCGCCTAGGTGGTCGTATTCCACGTGGGGTACTTATGGTTGGTTCACCAGGTACAGGTAAAACCTTGTTAGCCAAAGCCATTGCTGGTGAAGCGCGCGTACCCTTTTTTACAATATCTGGCTCTGATTTTGTAGAAATGTTTGTGGGGGTTGGTGCTTCCCGGGTTCGAGATATGTTTGACCAGGCTAAGAAGCAATCACCTTGTATTATCTTTATTGATGAAATTGATGCGGTAGGTCGTCATCGTGGCGCAGGCTTGGGTGGTGGTCATGATGAGCGTGAGCAAACCTTGAACCAGCTACTGGTGGAGATGGATGGTTTTGAAGGTAATGAAGGCGTTATTGTGATTGCTGCAACAAACCGCCCTGATGTGCTTGATCCTGCACTTTTGCGTCCAGGTCGCTTTGATCGACAGGTTGTTGTTCCTTTACCAGATGTACGTGGTCGTGAGCAAATTCTTAAAGTGCATATGCGTAA
This sequence comes from Zooshikella ganghwensis DSM 15267, assembly GCF_000428585.1. GTDB lineage: Bacteria > Pseudomonadota > Gammaproteobacteria > Pseudomonadales > Zooshikellaceae > Zooshikella > Zooshikella ganghwensis. The sequence continues at coordinate 26,052 of NZ_AUAF01000014.1, forward strand.
AGTGCCGATTTCTGAAGATGTAAAGCCTGCAGTTATTGCGCGAGGTACACCGGGTTTTTCAGGTGCAGATTTGGCTAATCTGGTGAATGAGGCTGCATTATTTGCGGCTCGTGGTAATCGCCGTGTAGTGGGCATGGAAGAATTTGATAAAGCTAAAGATAAAATCATGATGGGCGCTGAGCGCAAGTCCATGGTGATGAGTGAAAAAGACAAGGAAATGACCGCTTATCACGAAGCAGGTCATGCCATTGTTGGCTTAAAAATGCCAGAACATGATCCTGTATATAAAGTGACGATTATTCCTCGTGGGCGTGCATTAGGTGTCACCATGTATTTACCTGAGGAAGATAAGGTTTCATACAGTAAACGCTATTTGCTAGGCCGTATTGCCTCTGCCTATGGTGGCCGTATTGCTGAGGAGCTGATTTATGGGGCTGATGGTGTCTCAACAGGAGCCCAAAACGATATCCAGCAAGCTACGCAAATGGCCAGAAATATGGTTACTAAATGGGGCTTATCAGAAAAAGCTGGTCCGTTACTGTATGGAGAGGAAGATGGTGAGGTTTTCCTAGGGAAATCTCAGGGGGCACACCATTTAAATGTGAGTCCTGAAACAGCGAAATTAATTGATGAAGAAGTTAAACACATCATTGATAACTGTTACATAACGGCAAAAAGGCTTATTGAAGAAAATCGAGATAAGCTGGAGCTAATGAAAGATGCATTAATGGAGTATGAAACGATTGATGCCGACCAGTTGAGTGACATTATGGCTGGTAAAAAGCCTAAGCCTCCCGCTGACTGGCCTGAAGATGGGACGAATGGAGGTGCAAAAGTTGAAGATGTGAGTACTAGTGATAGCAAGGAAACTGACAGTTCTTCTGACTCTAAAGAAACTTCCAGTAAACCCTCTATTGGAGGACCTGCAGGTGAGCATTAAGCTCACCTTGCACGCCATTAACCTGCCTTAAAATAAGCTTCTTACTTTTCGAGTATGACAACATCTACTTTGATGCTGAGCTGTGGTGATAAGGTATTAGACTTGTCTACACCACAGGTGATGGGTATTTTGAATGTTGCTCCTGACTCTTTTTCAGATGGAGGCCAGTACAGTAATTTTGACAAAGCGCTTCAGCATGCAGAGAAGATGATTTGTGCTGGTGCCTCGATCATTGATATTGGTGGTGAGTCTACTCGCCCAGGGGCAAATCCTGTTACCGTGCAAGCTGAAATGGATCGAGTGCTACCTGTGCTTTCAGCGTTGAAGCAGCATTTTGATGTCATTATTTCTGTGGATACAAGCTCACCAGAATTGATGCGTGAAGCTGCGCAACTTGGTGCTGGTATGATTAACGATGTTAGAGCATTAAAAAGGGATAATGCGCTGACAGTTGCTGCAGATCTAACTATTCCTATTTGCCTGATGCACATGCTGGGTGAGCCTGATACTATGCAGCGGCTTGCCACTTATGATGATGTAGTTGATGAAGTGATAAGTTATCTACAGCAGCGCGTGGCGGCATGCATTGAACATGGTATTGAAAAGCAGCGTTTGCTGATAGACCCTGGGTTTGGTTTTAGCAAAACGCTAGAGCATAATTTGCTGCTTCTTAAGCGACTGGATGAGTTGCAGCGACTTGAATTGCCCTTACTTGTAGGTTTATCTCGTAAGCGCATGATTGGTGATGTGCTAGGTAAGCCAGTGTCTGAAAGGCTATATGGTAGCCTTGCTTTAGCCGCCTGGTCTGTGCTGCATGGTGCTCATATTATACGAGTTCATGATGTGGCAGAAACAGTTGATGTGGTTCGTATGTTAAATGCGATACAAGCATAGTGGCTCGGCTTTAGTTTCATAAAGGGCATTTTTGGAGACAATTTAAATATGGAAAAAAAGTTCTTTGGTACTGATGGTATACGTGGAACCGTAGGCGAGTTTCCAATAACACCAGACTTTATGCTTAAGCTTGGGTGGGCTGCTGGCCGTGTGTTTGCAGGAAGACAGCAGAGCAAAATATTAATTGGCAAAGACACTCGAATTTCAGGCTACATGTTTGAGTCTGCCTTGGAAGCTGGGCTTTCTGCTGCTGGTGTGAATGTTGACTTACTAGGTCCTATGCCTACGCCAGCTGTTGCTTATCTTACCAGAACTTTTAGAGCACAGGCTGGCATCGTAATTAGCGCGTCACATAACCCCTATCAGGACAATGGCATTAAATTCTTTTCAGGAAAAGGATTAAAGCTTGATGATGACATTGAGCTACAAATAGAGAAGATGTTAGATCAAGATATGAGTGTGGTTGGTTCTGATGCAATTGGGAAAGTCACTCGTATTAATGATGCTGCAGGGCGCTATATTGAATATTGTAAAAGCACTGTAAATGGAAGTGTTAGCTTAAAAGGACTAAAAATTGTTGTCGATGCGGCCAATGGTGCAACTTATCATGTTGGACCTGCTGTATTTAGAGAGTTAGGTGCTGATGTTGTTGCTATTGGCGTATCCCCAAATGGCATGAATATTAATAAAAATGTTGGTTCAACATCGTTAGGATCATTACAGCAGGCTGTAATGGATCAGCAGGCTGACTTAGGAATTGCCTTTGACGGTGATGGTGACCGAGTGCTAATGGTAGACCACACTGGCAGTGTAGTTGATGGTGATGAGCTTCTTTATATTATTGCACGACACCAGCAGCAGCATCAGGCGCTACAAGGTGGTGTGGTAGGAACACTGATGACCAACTTAGGGGTGGAGAAAGCACTTGAGTCTGCATCAATCCCTTTTATTAGAGCTAAAGTTGGTGATCGCTATGTGAATGAGCAACTTATTTTAAATAACTGGTGCCTCGGAGGAGAATCTTCTGGGCATATTATTTGTCGCCATGTAACCACGACAGGTGATGGGATTGTTTCAGCGTTACAAGTTTTGAAAGCCATGTTTTGTGCTGAGCAGAATTTATACGACCTGAGGCAAGGTGTTGAAAAATATCCACAAATCATGATCAATGTCAAAATGAAACAGCAGCTGAATATTTCTAATAGTGCAGCTGTTCAACAGGCCGTAGCACATGCTGAAAACAGTTTAGCTGACAAGGGGCGTGTATTATTGCGTCCTTCTGGTACTGAGCCTGTAATACGTGTCATGGTTGAAGGTGAAAATGAACAATTGGTCTCTCAGTTAGCCGAAGAGTTGGCTGGGGTTGTACAACAGGCCGCGTCGAATTAGTGAGTCGTTCAGTAGGTTGTATATTACTGGCTACTACGCTAACATTGCCGGCCTCAAGTGACTAGGCGAGGTTTTTATGCGCAAGCCCTTAGTGGTAGGAAACTGGAAAATGCACGGCAATACTGCAGAAAATGTAGCATTGCTTGAAGGTTTGCTGAGCGCTGAGTTAGGAACATCAGATGTGGCTGTATGTCCACCCAGTATTTATGTTGCGCAAGTGGCTGAAAAACTAAAGGGCAGTGCAATTGGCTGGGGTGTTCAGAATATTTCTGCAGTAGAAAAAGGTGCGTATACTGGAGAAATCAGTGCTCCTATGGCTAAGGATTTAGGGTCTAAATATGCCATTATTGGTCACTCAGAGCGCAGAACTCTGTTCGGTGAAGTAGATAAAGATGTTGCAGATAAATTTGTTGCGGCTCAGCAGGCAGGTTTGACGCCGATTGCTTGTGTTGGCGAAAATCTAGCAGAGCGTGAAGCTGGAGAAACACTGACTGTCGTTGGTCGGCAACTAGGCGCAATATTAGCTGCCCTATCTGCAGGTCAGGTTGATGGTTTTGTTATTGCTTATGAGCCTGTTTGGGCAATTGGCACTGGTAAAACTGCAACACCTGAGCAAGCGCAAGAAGTACATAAGTTTATTCGTGATCAACTTGCAGCACTATCAGCTGAATTAGCTGAGAATATTCAAATACTCTATGGTGGGAGTGTTAAAGCTGATAATGCAGAAGCCTTATTTGCCAATCCTGATATTGATGGTGGATTAGTAGGTGGAGCTTCATTATTAGTTGATCAGTTTGTAGCGATTTGTCGTGCAGCAGGTTGATGACTGAATGGATACGATCATACTGATAGTTCATGTACTTGCAGCGCTGGCCCTTGTAGGGCTAGTGCTATTGCAGCAAGGTAAAGGTGCTGAGGCTGGAGCCTCATTTGGTGGCGGTGCTTCACAAACGGTATTTGGCAGTCAGGGTAGTGGTAACTTCCTTACTAAACTGACGAGTGTTTTGGCTACTGCTTTCTTTGTCACTAGTTTTACACTTGCTATGCTTGGTAAACATAGTTCAAGTGTGGTATCAGAGTCTGTAATTCCTCAAATTGAGGAAGTTGAGCAAGTGATTGGCGATGCTCCAGTTGTTATTGATGCTGAAGATGTAGCTAATGATGCTCCAGGGGTTGACGAACAGGGTCAAAATGAAGCAAAATCTGCACCCGCTTCAGAAGCTAATGCTGATCAAGTTGATCAGCCAGCTGTAAATGAAAGCGAAGCTACTGTGGATCAGGCTGGTGAACAGCTTGGTACTGAGAGCTCACAACATAGCTCGTCTACTGAAGATAAGACAAGTGCAGTAGATGTAGAAGTAAAGACTGAAAATCAAACCTCATCTTCTGATCAATAATTACCAGTGAAGATCAGAGTGTAGTAAGGTTCTGATGAAGCAATGAAAAGCCGAAGTGGTGAAATTGGTAGACACGCTATCTTGAGGGGGTAGTGGCGTAAGCCGTGCCGGTTCAAGTCCGGCCTTCGGCACCATTTGTTTATTAAGTTGACCATGTAGATGATGCTGAATATAATCTAAGCGCCTTTTTGATGCGGGGTGGAGCAGTCTGGTAGCTCGTCGGGCTCATAACCCGAAGGTCGTTGGTTCAAATCCAGCCCCCGCTACCACTAGATTTTAAAAAACCCCTTAAATAAGGGGTTTTTTATTAGCTGAATTTTTTCAGTGAATGTTTGTGACAAGGAGTAGCCTTCACTGTAAATGTGATATTCAAGCTACTATTGATTTCAGGAGTGGGCGCTATGCCCACTTTTTGTTTGTAAAAAAATTATTTGGGTTGAGGCCGGTGACTTGTGGCAAGTAAACACCAGACACTTGAACAATTAATTGTGCCCACCGTAGAGGCATTAGGCTTTGTTGTGTGGGGTATTGAGTTTTTTTCTCAAGGAAAACACTCAAAGCTACAGGTTTTTATTGATTCCCCAGAGGGAATTAATTTAGACGACTGCGAAAAAGTTAGCCGACAAGTTAGCAGTATTTTGGATGTTGAAGATCCTATTTCTGGTGAATATACCCTTGAAGTTTCTTCGCCAGGTATGGATCGACCATTATTTACTTTGGCACATTATGAAGCGTTTAAAGGGCATCAAGTCCAGTTGAAGTTGCGCTCACCTTATGAAGGCCGAAGGAAATTTAAAGGCGTTATCACCGGTGTGGAAAATGATGAGGTTGTGGTTCAGGTTGATGACCATGAATATTTGTTCGCTATCGATCTGATCGAAAAAGCTAACATAATACCCCAGTTTTAAGGGCTCTCTGGGCTTTTGGGCAGGTTAAGTAACAGGCGAGGCGTAGCATGAGCAAAGAAATTTTACTAGTCGTTGACTCAGTATCAAATGAAAAGGGTGTGCCGCCCGATGTTATCTTTGAAGCAATTGAGATTGCTCTGGCAACTGCAACAAAAAAAAGATACGAAGAAGACATTGATGTTCGTGTAGCCATAGATCGTAAGACAGGTAATTACGATACTTTTCGGCGTTGGAAAGTTGTTGCTGATGAAGACTATGAAAACCCTGCTGCACATATAGTCATTGAAGAAGTCGATGAAAAAGACCCTAACTTGCAAATTGACGATTATTGGGAAGAGCAAATTGAGTCAGTTGAGTTTGGTCGGATCGCTGCTCAAACCGCTAAGCAGGTTATTGTCCAAAAGGTTCGAGAAGCAGAGCGTGCTCAAGTAGTAGAAGCATACAAAGAAAAACTGGGTGAGCTTGTCAGTGGTACGGTAAAAAAGGTAACGCGCGATAACATTATTGTTGACCTTGGAAATAATGCAGAAGCAGTATTACCCAGAGACCAAATGATTCCAAGAGAATCATTTAGGGTTGGTACACGGGTAAGAGCACTGCTTTTTGATATTCGCAAGGATGGACGTGGACCGCAGTTAGTGCTTAGCCGAGCCTGCCCACAGATGTTGATAGAGTTATTTAAAATTGAAGTGCCTGAAATAGCTGAAGAAGTGATTGAAGTTAAAGGTGCTGCACGTGACCCCGGCTCAAGAGCAAAGATTGCTGTAAAAACCAATGATGGTCGCATTGACCCTGTTGGGGCTTGTGTTGGAATGCGAGGGTCTCGTGTACAAGCTGTTTCTGGAGAGCTGGGTAATGAGCGGATTGATATTGTTCTGTGGGATGATAACCCTGCCCAATTAGTAATTAATGCAATGTCCCCTGCTGAAGTAGCTTCAATTGTTGTGGATGAAGATGCCCATACTATGGATATTGCAGTTGCAGAAGATAACCTTGCGCAAGCAATCGGTCGTAATGGTCAGAATGTCAGACTTGCCAGCGAGTTAACCAGTTGGACACTTAATGTGATGACTGAAGATGAAGCGCTGGCTAAACAAGCACGCGAAGTGGGAGATATTGTTAATCGCTTCCGTGAGCAGCTTGAAGTAGATGAGGATCTAGCACAGTTGTTAGTTGATGAAGGCTTTACTTCCCTTGAGGAAATAGCTTATGTACCTCTGGAAGAGATGCTGGAGATTGAAGGGTTTGATGAAGACTTAGTAAATGAGTTGCGTCAGCGAGCCAAAGACAATCTGTTAACACTTGCAATTGCATCAGAAGAGCAGTTGGAAGAAGCCCAGCCAGCAGAAGATCTGCTGACCATGGAGGGGATGGATAAGCATCTGGCATTTTTATTCGCCAGTAAAGGCATCATAACCATGGAGGACCTAGCCGAGCAGTCAATTGACGACTTGCTTGAAATTGAAGGCATTGATGAAGAACGTGCTGGACAACTCATCATGACTGCGCGAGCACCATGGTTCGAAGATGGGCAGCAAGGGTAAACCACGGAGAGAGGAGATTTGTTGATGGCAGATGTAACAGTAGAACAACTCGCCCAAGTGGTTGGTGCGCCTGTTGAACGATTACTGCAGCAGATGAAAGATGCGGGCTTACCGCAAACAAAGGCCAACCAGGCTGTTTCTGATAAAGAGAAACAAGTCTTGTTGGCTTATTTAAAGCAAAGTCATGGTGGTTCAGCAGCAGATCCAGGCCGTATAACACTTAAGCGTAAAACTGTAAGCCAGCTTAAAGTAAGCGGTGGCCAAGGGAAGAGTAAAACAGTAAATGTTGAAGTACGTAAAAAACGTACTTATGTGAAACGCAATGAAGCTGAGGCTGAAAAGGCTGAGAAAAAGCGTTTGGCTGAAGAGCAAGCACGTGAGTTAGAAAAGCGTCGTAAGGAAGCGAAGGAAGATGCGAAGCGTGCTAAGGATCAAGAAGAGCGTGCACGTATTGAAGCCGAAGCTCGTAAACAGCTAGAAGCTGAGCAGCCTCAAAAAGAAAAGCCGGCTGATAAAGAAAAAAGCTCACCAAAACGCAAAGCTCGTGAAAAGAGTCGCTTTGAACGTGATGATGATGGTGATGACCGTCGTAAGAAGCGTCGTTCAGTCGATAAGGGCGATGCGAAGCCTGGTCGTGGTGGAAAAAGTACCCGGCGTGGAAGATCATCACCTCAAAAAACACAGCTGCATGGTTTTGAAAAGCCAACTAAGCCGATTATTCGGGAAGTCAATATTCCTGAGACCATTACTGTTGCTGAGCTGGCTCAGAAGATGTCAGTAAAGGCAGCCGAAGTCATCAAGGCCATGTTTAAACTAGGCACCATGGTGACAATTAACCAGGTTATTGATCAAGAAACCGCAGCCATTCTCGTTGAAGAAATGGGGCATAAAGTCAAGCTTATTAAAGCTGATGCGCTTGAAGATAGCTTGGCCGTTGAGCTTAATACCGTAGAAGGAGAGCAGACTACCCGTGCTCCTGTGGTGACGGTTATGGGACACGTAGACCATGGTAAAACATCGCTACTTGACCATATCCGAAAAGCTAAGGTGCAAGCGGGTGAAGCAGGTGGTATCACGCAGCACATAGGTGCTTATCATGTTAATACTGAACGAGGCATGATTAGCTTCCTGGATACACCAGGTCACGCGGCATTTACGGCCATGCGTGCTCGTGGTGCCAAAGTGACTGACATTGTTATTTTGGTTGTAGCTGCAGATGATGGTGTAATGCCTCAGACTGAGGAAGCGATTCAGCATGCTAAGGCTGCTGAAGTGCCTATTGTTGTCGCAGTGAATAAAATTGACAAGCCTGAAGCTGATCCCGACCGGGTTAAGAACGAGCTTGCTCAGCGTGATGTCATTCCAGAGGAGTGGGGTGGTGATACTCAGTTTGTCAATGTTTCTGCACACTCTGGTGAAGGTATTGATGAGCTATTAGAAGCCTTGTTGTTGCAGGCTGAACTGCTTGAATTAAAAGCTGTTCCAAACTCCCCTGCTCGCGGTATTGTAATTGAGTCTTCTTTGGACAAGCGTCGTGGAGCTGTGGCTACAGTTCTAGTGCAAAATGGCACACTCTCACAAGGTGACAATGTACTTGTTGGGCAGTTCTATGGTCGTGTTCGGGCCATGTTGGATGAGAATGGCAAGCCTATCAAAGAGGCTGGGCCTTCAATTCCAGTTGAAATCCTTGGCTTGGATGGAACGCCAGATGCTGGTGATGAAGTCTTTGCGGTTCAGGATGAGAAGAAAGCACGTGAGATTGCTTTGTTCCGTCAAGGTAAATACCGTGAAGTAAAACTTGCTCGTCAGCAAGCTGCTAAGCTTGAAAATGTTTTCGAGAATATGAAACAAGATGAGAAGAAAACGCTCAATATTGTTTTAAAAGCAGATGTTCGTGGTTCTCTGGAAGCACTGACCCAAGCGCTTAATGACCTTGGTAATGAAGAAGTTCAAGTAAAAGTAGTTTCTGGTGGTGTTGGTGGTATCACTGAGACGGATGCTAACCTGGCGCTCGCCTCCAGTGCAGTTATCTTTGGCTTTAATGTTCGTGCTGATGCTACAGCGAGAAAGATTGTTGAAACTGAAGGTCTTGATTTACGTTACTACAGTGTGATTTATGACATCATTGATGATGTTAAGAAAGCACTCAGTGGAATGTTGAAAGCCCAGTTTAGAGAAGAAATTGTGGGCGTGGCTGAGGTTCGTGACGTCTTCAAATCACCTAAGTTTGGCCTTATTGCTGGCTGTATGGTGGTTGAAGGTATGGTTTACCGTAATGAGCGTATTCGTGTCCTTCGCGATAACGTGGTTATTTATGAAGGTGAGCTTGAATCGCTACGTCGCTTCAAAGATGACGTCAATGAAGTACGAAGCAACATGGAATGTGGTATCGGTGTGAAGAACTACAATGACGTGCGTGTGGGTGACAAGATTGAGGTGTACAAATCAATTCAAGTCGAGCGCAGCTTGTAAGTTTGGCTGAGCAACTAAATTAAATGTGAGAGTACATGGCTAAAGAATTTAGTCGAACACAGCGTATAGCGGATCAGATTCAAAAAGAATTAGCAGTGCTAATTCAGCTAGAAATCAAAGATCCGCGTCTGGGTATGGTGACAGTGAGCAGTGTCGATGTGAGTCGAGACCTGGCTTATGCAAATATTTATGTCACCTTTCTGGGGAAAGAAGATCAGGCCAGTAATGATGAGCAAGTTGCCGTATTGAATAAAGCAGCTGGCTTTTTAAGGTCAATGCTAGCAAAAAGACTAACTGCTAGAACTACGCCTCAACTGCGCTTTTTTTTCGATGAAAGTATTCAGCGTGGCCAATATCTGTCCAAGTTGATTGATGATGCTGTAAGTAAAGATCGTAATCACCACGATAAAGGTGTTGAGGAAGAGTAAAACGTGGCAAGACGTCGTCGTCAGCGTGGTCGCCCTGTGCACGGTATACTGGTGCTCGATAAACGCCAGGGTGTTACCTCTAATAAAGTGTTGCAGGAAATTAAAAGCTTGTTTGGTGCTGCAAAAGCAGGCCATACAGGTAGCCTTGACCCATTAGCAACGGGGGTTTTACCTATTTGCTTTGGTGAGGCAACAAAGTTTTCTCAATATCTGCTTGATGCAGATAAGGGCTATCTGGCTGGAATTCGTTTTGGTGTACGAACAGCTACTGGCGATGCTGAGGGTGAACCCATTGAGCAGCGTCCAGTTAACTTTTCTGAGCAAGAATTGCTGACAACTTTAGAGCAGTTTACAGGGGAAATATCACAAGTCCCTTCAATGTATTCTGCGATAAAAGTTGATGGCCAGCCACTCTATAAGCTGGCAAGAGAAGGCATTGAAGTTGAGCGAAAGGCAAGAAATGTAGTGATTCGTGAACTGTCTTTAACGTCTTTCAATCAGGATACTGCTGAGATACAGGTTGCTTGTAGTAAAGGTACCTATATTCGAACACTTGTTGAAGATATTGGTGAGGCATTAGGGTGTGGTGCTTATGTAACATCCCTGCGCCGCACGTCTGCAGGCCCTTTTACTTTAGATAACGCCTATACTATCGAGCAGTTAGATGAGGTATGCCAAAACGGTGGGCATGAAGCACTGGATGAACGGCTACAGCCCATAGATATGGCACTTAAACTTCTTCCTCAAGTGATTCTTGGGGAAACTACTGCTTACTACCTGAGTCAAGGCCAACCAGTGTTGGTTCCTAGAGCGCCTACAACTGGTTTCGTAAGGCTCTATCAGGAAGGAAGTCAGTTGGCTTTTCTAGGGATCGGTGAGATTTTAGATGATGGTCGTGTTGCACCACGACGCTTGGTTAGAATTTACTCGTAATTACGGGTAGAATAGACAAGCTTCTTAAGCAGTGTTGCACTTAATCACTGCTTGAATTGCGAGGATGGCTGTAAATATGCACGGTCATTCCTTCACTTTTCATAACCTGGCTTTTTGGGTAAACCACTGGTTTACGGCAGATTGCTTTGGCTATTTCAATAAGTGCATATTATTTAGGAGAAATGAATATGGCACTGAGTGCTGAGAAAAAAGCTGAGATTATTAAAAACTTTCAAACAGTTGAAGGTGATACAGGTTCACCAGAAGTTCAAGTAGCATTGTTGTCTGCTAATATTGAAAGTTTGCAAGGACACTTTAAATCTCATATTCATGACCACCACTCTCGTCGTGGTTTAATTAGAATGGTTAATCAGCGTCGTAAGCTGCTGGACTATCTGAAGCGTAAGGATGTAAGTCGCTACAGTAACCTGATTTCTCGTTTAGGCTTACGTCGCTAATAAGGTTAGCGATGAAGGTTGGCCAGCTAGACATCATAAACGTCTTAATGCTGGTAATCTGTACACCGCTAAGATCACTGATAGGAAACCCTAGCAGTGGTTAGCGGTGTTTTTATTTGTATAAAAAATATACCAAAAAAGGCCTGTTATCTCTCGCATTCAGTTGCCGCCAGTCCAGCGCCTCTTTGAATATATAGACACTGTAAGGTACGGGCTAACTCAGTAGAGTTGGTGCTGCTAGCATAAATCAGTGCAAGATGAATATTTTCAGGCAAGATTATTGAAAGATTTGAAAGAAGGATAACATTGTGAATCCGGTAAGAAAGACTTTTCAGTTCGGTGATCAAACCGTAACACTGGAGACCGGGCGCGTTGCACGGCAGGCTACAGGTGCGGTATTAGTGACTATGGGCGGAGTTACCGTTTTAGTTACAGCTGTAGGCGCTAAACAAGCTGTGGAAGGCGCTGATTTTTTCCCTTTATCAGTACATTATCAAGAAAAAACATACGCTGCTGGTCGTATTCCTGGAGGATTTTATAAGCGCGAAGGGCGACCATCAGAAAAAGAAACACTCACATCTCGCTTAATTGACCGTCCCATTCGCCCACTGTTTCCCAAGGGCTTTATGAATGAAGTACAAATTCTTTGTACGGTTATTTCAACTGATAAAAAGCATGATCCAGATATTGCCGCAATGCTAGGTACCTCAGCAGCTTTAGCCATTTCTGGTATTCCATTTGATGGTCCAATAGGTGCTGCTCGCGTTGGCTTTATTGATGACCGTGGCTATGTACTTAACCCAAGTTATGCTGATTTAGAACAGTCTGAACTCGACATGGTGGTAGCGGGAACTAAAAATGCTGTACTCATGGTTGAGTCTGAAGCCGATCAGCTAACCGAAGATGAAATGTTAGGAGCTGTATTATTTGCTCACCAGGAGTATCAGGCCGTAGTTGATGCTATAACAGAGTTTGCTGCAGAAGCTGGCAAGCCCCGTTGGGATTGGCAGCCTCCAGCAGTTAATGAAGCGTTGATGAGTGCTGTTGAAAGCGCCTTTGCCTCAGAAATTCGGGCGGCATACCAAATTTCTGACAAAATGGAGCGCTATGCGCGTCTTGGTGAAATTCGTGAGCAGGCTGTAAGTGAGTTGGCGAAGGAAGAAGGTGAGCCAAGTGCTGGGGAAGTCAGTAGCCTGTTTAGTAAGCTTGAAAAAAGTATTGTTCGCCAGAATGTGGTGGATGGTAATCCACGTATTGATGGTCGAGATACAAAAACAGTAAGACCTATTCATGTTGAAGTTGGAGTTTTACCTGCTGCGCATGGTTCTGCATTGTTTACGCGTGGTGAAACGCAAGCGTTGGTGGTAACAACTCTTGGTACTGCACGGGATGCACAGTTAGTTGACCAGCTTGAAGGCGAGCAACGTGAATCCTTTATGTTGCATTATAATTTCCCTCCTTACTCAGTAGGTGAGTGTGGACGTATTGGTGCAACTGGCCGCCGAGAAATAGGTCATGGCCGCTTGGCCAAGCGTGGTGTTCAGGCTGTTCTGCCACAAGAAGATTCATTCCCCTATAGTATGCGGGTAGTTTCTGAAATCACTGAGTCTAATGGCTCAAGCTCAATGGCTTCTGTCTGTGGTGCATCTCTGGCATTAATGGATGCTGGTGTACCTCTAAAAGCCCCTGTCGCTGGTATAGCCATGGGCTTGGTTAAAGAAGGTGAAAAGTTTGCTGTATTAACCGATATTCTGGGTGATGAAGACCATTTAGGTGATATGGACTTTAAAGTAGCAGGAACTGTTGATGGTGTGACTGCGCTGCAAATGGATATTAAAATTCAGGGTATCACTGAAGAAATTATGGAAATTGCTTTAGAGCAAGCACGTGATGCTCGCTTACATATTCTTGGCGAAATGAACAAAGTCCTAGCAGCATCTCGCCCAGAGTTGGCAGATAATGCTCCTACCATGCTAATGCTTAAGATTGACCCAGATAAAATCCGTGATGTTATTGGTAAGGGTGGCACCACTGTTCGTGCTATTTGTGACGAAACTGGGGCAGCTATAGATATTGATGATAGTGGTAATGTAAAAGTATATGCAGATGATAAAGCCTCTGCAGCATTAGCTGTTCGTCGTATTGAAGAAATTACCGCCGAAGCTGAAATTGGCCGGATTTATGATGGGACAGTGCAACGTATTGTTGACTTTGGTGCATTTGTGAATATCCTTCCAGGTAAAGAAGGTTTAGTTCATATATCTCAGATTTCATCGAAGCGAATTCAAAAGGTCACTGATGTGCTGCAAGAAGGTCAGCAAGTTAAGGTTGTCGTTTCAGATATTGATAACCGTGGCCGTATTAAATTGAGTATGAAAGACATAGCTCAAGAGTAGCAGTCAGTAAGGTATATAAAGAAGGGCCATCAGGCCCTTTTTTTTGCAGTTTGAAACCTGAGACAGCATTGATTTGAAAACAGGGTACTGATTTTAAGACTATGGTAAAGGTAAGAGCCTTGTTTCGAAGATTATCATGAGAAGCCAAGCCTTCACTCAAGGAGAGTAGCTTTGCTACAGATTGGAATGGAAAAAGTGACTTAAATACCCATCTTTTGAGGGTATAAATTACAATAGCCGGATGTGCTAGATAAGATTATGGGAACGTGTAAATACCATCAGGACCAGCCCGCCACATGGCAGTGTAAAAAATGTAACCATTTCTATGGTGACTGCTGTGTGCCAATTCCTTCAGATTCATCACGAAAAATAAAGTGTACGTTATGTACAGAACCTCTAACCTATTTAGGAGGTACATATTCGGCTGAACCTTTCTGGAAGAAAACCAATGACTTTTTTGTATATCCTTTTCAGAGTAATGCGCTAGTTTTTCTTGGCATCATAACACTCATCCAAACTGGCGTTTTTTTTATATTTGGCGATGTTACCTCTTTAAGTGGACTGGTATTGTTTATCGCTGCAATGATTGTTGTTGGCGGTATTCAAATTAACTACTTTTTTACAGTCATTAATTATATTGCTGAAGGCGAAATGGAGGCTCCACCACCCGCTATCGCCTTTTCGATGGAGGGTATATTTTTACTTTTTAAACAAATAGCATTAATTGTGATTGCAGTGATATGTGGTATTGCTGCATTTAAAACTTCAATTGTTATAGGCATTATTGTTTCTACTCTTTTGTATCTCTTTATTCCTGCCAGCATTATGATCTTAGCCAGAGAGCATTCATTGGGAGAAGCGATGAACCCAGGTCGTATTATCGAGATCATCAAAGGCATGGGGTGGCATTACTTACTTTTGTTTGTATTTTTATACATTCTCACAATGGGACCTAATATTGCTACAGAAATGATGTTGAAGTTCGTTAATGAGTTTTTTGTCATTCCGATTGATGCTTTTTTCAGTGCTTACTTTCATTGTGTTTCAGTCGCGATATTAGGGTATTGCATATATCAATATCAAGTGGCATTTGGCTTTGTCAGTGAGCAAGATGAAACTAAAGCACTCAATGAAGCTGACTATGATATAAAACTTGCGCTCTGTGAATCAGAAATATTTATGAAAGAAGGTCGGCGCGAGGAAGCAGGAGAAGTTATTCGTAATGCCATTAATAAGCATCAAAAAAATCTTGAGTTGAATAGACGCTATCATCATTATCTAAAAACGTTCGGTCAAAATGAATTATTGACACGACATAGCCTTCATTTTGTTAATTTATTGCTTGAGCATAATATGGATCGCGAAGCTGCTCAGGTATATATGACTTGTAAAGAAAAACAAGTGATACTTACATTTAAAGTTGCTGAAACCTGCCACCGTTTAGGTGCAGCACTCGTAAATAGTCATCGATACAAAGAGGCCATCTTATTGCTGAAAAATCTTCATAAGCTCTTTCCGCAATATCGTGGTATTCCAGATGCTTATTTTGTTATGGCAAAAGCATTTTCTGAAGGGTTACATCAAGATGAACAGGCTATGAAACTATTAGCTTTTATTATTCAAAAATACCCGAATGCAATGGTAACGAAGGAAGCGAAAGACTATCAAAATGTAATACAAAATATGAAGAAGTGATTAATCTGATCGTTCTAAATAAAGGTAATATAAATTGTTTCCTCAGCAAGACTGAGGGAGTAAATGACTGCACTATACCCTTCACGAATCATTTTTATGTGCGCTATCCATAGCGCTCACCCTAACGGGCCAGCGAAGCTGTTCTAAAGTGTTCCCGACACATTAGTAGGGATTGTTGTCAGCGCTCTTGACCACTAAGGATGTTGGGAATGCAGTTTATGCATAATGACATGGATGTCATATAGTAGAGCAATGCAGGAGCTATTGCCGAGGAGCATTTAACTGCCACCCCAGTCACTTATTAATATAACCGCCCAGCAGCGCTGCTATATCAATTAAAGTGGCTACCGCAAGTTTCACAGCAGTAAACTTGCCCAGGGGCTTCATCACTTGACGGCTGCCCCTAAAAACCCTTCGTCTTGGGTATATATAGTTTCCTGATTTCAGTTTTTTTTCAGCAACTTGGCTTGCTGAGAATCTGGATAGTGATGTACTAAATAATTGAGGTAGCGCTGGTAACCTGTTTGGTCTTTATCTTTTGCACAAGCTTTGGCAACAATGAATAGTAAATTAGGAAGTCCTGCATTTTTGCCATCAAGTTTTAACAGGCGTTTAAGTAGTATTTCTGCATCAGCTCGATATCCGTGTTTTGAAAAATGTTCAGTGAGAAACGCAAGTACTTTAGGTGAATTAAGAGTTGAAATATTTTTCTGTTGGGAATATTTTTTGAAAATTTTATGAACAAAACCAATATGTTGAGGATTTTTTGCCAGCTGAAATATTTTTAAAACAGCTTGATGGAAGTTCTTATCTGATGGATTATGGCTAGTAATAGTATAATATTTTTCCAGAAGTTGATGGTTTTCAGGGTACTCATTAAGAACACTTTGGCAGACTCGCTGAGCAGCGTCTAAATTAAAGTTTGAAATATAGTTATCTGCCTGATTAATCGCACGTACGATAGGTTCATTTGGATCATTTTTTTCGATGTAATCAATATCAACTTTCACTAACCAGTTTTTTGACAAGTAAAGTAGACCAAAACCACTCACTAACCCTCCAATATGGGCCCAGTAATTCACATTATCAAATGTGAAGAATGCGCCATAAAGTTCTTTCCCTAACCAAATAGGAAAAATAGCAATAGCGGGGGCACGAAAGTAATTGAAGTAAAACCCTATCCAGTAAAAGAATTTGATTTTTCTCAAGCCATATAGTGCTAAATACATACCCATTAAACCAGCAATGGCGCCAGATGCACCTATACCAGGCTGAAAACTTTGTGGTTCAAGAACAAAGAATAGTGCATTAGCAGCTAAACCTGTGACCAAATACAACGTAGTGAAGATGATTCTGCCAATGGCAATTTCTAATGAAAAGCCAAAAATAAACAGGAAAATCATGTTTCCTAGCAAGTGATCACCACTACCATGTAAAAACATGGAAACGAAGAAACCACCTGCTGTTGGTTTTGCTGGAATTATTCCAAATCTTATGTAGCTAATATCATCTCGTTGATCCGTTGCAATTTTTCGTGATTTTAGCCACTGTTCTTTATCTTCATTATCTTTGATTTTTTCTTTCAGAAATAAATCAAATCCAACACTAAGAAGTATGTTAGTAGCAACGTACTCACTGTAACCTGCTTTATCAAGCCGATAAACTTCGTTGTATAGTTTATACTCTTTGTCTATGTACTGGTAATATAGGGGTTTCTCTTTCTCATATAAGCCACTGTTTATATAATAGGTGACAGCTTGGTCAATTTTATGTTCATCATTACCCTGGTATCCCCAATAAATAATACAGTTAATAATAATAAGCAAGAGGGTTATAATCGGAGGCTTAGACCAGTCTAATTTTTGTTCTGCAGGAACGATTAACATTGTAAATCCATACGCTTATGAAATGAGCCTTAAAATATGTAAGACTCAATATTGAATGTATATAAATGTCGTTACTGATTATAATGCAGGCTTTGTCTATCTAACAGGAGAAATTGGAAATCAATAAATGCTTAGCAGCTGGTCTAGTTTGGTCTGTCAAAGCTAGCGACAGTACTACAGCGTTTTTTATATCTTGGTGAGCGTGGATGCAGTTTGTAAACAAGCTGTAACCTAAGAGTCCTTTTTATACTGGATTGAGCAACATATACCCTTCACGAATGATTTCTAGGTTTTGTTATCTTCACTCCTCACCCCAATCACCTATTAATATAGGCTCATGGGACTTCGTCTCTCGATGGCCGCACCTAAAAACCATTCGCATTGGGTATATCTGCTTCATATTGTCCTTACAAGCTAAGCTCAAGTAAGTTGCTTGTGTCACTACTTGGGCACTCAGCCAATCTCAAAATTCCATGTTGAAATTCTTGAATATCTTTTATTTCGAAAGTGAATATATAGGTTTGTATTTTTGTCAGATACGTAGAAATACAAAGTGACTTGATTCATAAAAAGAACAACAGTCCATAAATAGAGATTATTTTATGGTTTTAATAATATTATTGTAGATAATGCTGATTGATAAAATGTGTCAAAATTTCCACAGTTTAGGAATAGGCGGATGAAAAACCATATCTGCATCACAAAAATGATGGTCTAGCATCACAAAATAATAGCTTTAACTGATAACACATAAGCAAAGTGACAATTTTGTCAACGCTCTCTAAATCCGTATGATTCCTGTTCAAATAATAGGCGCGATTAATTTTTTTCAATAAAACGCCTGGCTTTAAGGTAGTAAGCCAAACAGGGAAACGTATGAAGACAAGCACTTTTTCATGTATATTTTCTATTATCGTAGGTTTAAACTCTTTTGCTGTTATATCTCAAGAGATTCCTGCTGCAATTACACCTGGTGGTGCCGAGCCTGAGCTGAATCAAGGGCTATCACTACCTGCGATACAAGAAGAGATATTCCCAATCCCACCTGTTATAGAAAGACCTCTCGACGTTGATAGTGGTCCTAAAATATCCGTCAAAGATATCAATCTTGTTGGCTTTAGTGATTATGTTGAGAATGACATTTTTTTTGATGAGTTAAAACAAATAGTTGATGAAGAAGTTGCTAATCATCAAAATAACCAGGAAGCAGCTCAGCTAACTATTGGTCAGCTGCAAGTTATTGCTGATAAACTGACACTATATTATCGATCTCATGGATTAGTGCTTGCTCAAGTATATATTCCTGTTCAGGAAGTAAAAAATAATATAGTAGAATTTAATGTGCTCGAGGGAAAATTAGGAAAAGTCTTTGCTAATGATAATAATCACTATACTGATGAGCAGATCCTAAAGCCATTTTCCAAGTTATTAAATAAGCCTGTTTCTGCAAAAGAGATGGAGGAAGCTCTCTTATTATTAAACGATTATCCTGGGTTAACGGTTGGAGGGATGTTCACTACAGGGCAGCAAGTAGGTACTGCAGATTTAAAAGCAATGACTTTAGAGGAAAAATGGTATAGTGGACGTTTATTGTTTGATTCGTCAGGTTCAAAATATACAGGAAAAGACCGTTATTTAACTGAATTAAATTTTTATAACCTAGCAGGCTTAGTAGATACATTAAGCCTTCAGTTGTTGCAAACTGATAGACCCAGTAACTCCGTATATTGGTCTTTTAGGTATGAGTTGCAAGCATTTAATCCTCGTAATTACGTAGGAATTAGCAGCTCACAAAATAAGTTTGATGTGGGCAGTGAACTACAAGCGCTAGGATTGGAAGGATACAGTACACAGCATGAAGTATATTGGCGTCATGTATTTAAAAGGAGCAGAAATCTAAATATCTATGGTCGCTTAGGTTTAGCTCTAAAAGAATCAGAAACAAAAACAAAAACAGATTTTACTTTAGGAACCGATAAGTTAACGGTATTAACAGCCCAATTAAGTTTTGATCATGTAGATAAAAAATATGCCGGTATTAACTTAGGTTCTATTAGTTATTCCCAAGGGTTTGATGGTTTATTAGGTGCTATGGAAGACAAATCCTTATCAAGCGATGGTGATCACTCAAGCCGTAGAAAAAGCAATGGCGATTATGTTGGTGGTAAATTTTCGAAGTGGAACCTTGAATTAGCGCGGGTGCAGGCTCTGAATGAGGATCAGACATTGACCTTTAACTTTAAAGGTCAATATACAAAGGATTCTTTGGTTTCTTTAGAACAGTATAGTATGGGCGGACCTAATAGTGTCCGAGCTTATCCTGCTTCCGAGTTTCTTGTTGATAAAGGTTACTTTGCATCTTTGGAGTGGAATGTTGGCTTTCCATTTATTGGCGACAATGAAACATATAATGGTAAACGTTGGAAAGACATGATCAATTTTTCAGTTTTTGTTGATCATGCAGAAGGATGGCTTAATGATCCACTGGATAATGAAGAAGAGAAAAAATCGTTATCAGGTGTAGGTGTTGGTATGTATTTTACTGATATTAATGGTCTTGATGGTAGGTTTTATGTAGCAAAACCGTTTTCAAGTCATGAAGCCAGCAACGATAGAGATTATCAAGTATTTTTTGAAGTTAGTTATAAGTTTTGATGATTAGGCAAAAGGAAGTAAAAAATGATTAATGAAGTCACCGTTAAACCTTTAGTTGCCTCAATTCGTCAAAGTATTTTGGCAGCAACCATAGTGGTTCCATCTTTAGTGATGGCTGCGCCACAAAATGGTACTGTCACAGATGGAAACGCTACAATCACTCAATCTGATACAACAACTACGATTACACAAGACTCACCAAGAGCTGTAATTGATTGGAAGTCTTTTAATGTGGAGAGGAATGAATCGGTTATCTTTGACCAAAAATTTGGCACATCGGCTGCTACATTAAATAGAATTAATGATCAAAATCCTTCGCATATACATGGCAAAGTCACTGCTAATGGGAAAGTTTATCTTGTTAACCCTAACGGTATTATTTTTGGTAAAGATGCGACAGTAATTGTAGGTGGGTTTGTTGCATCAGGTATGAACGTATCAGATGAACATGCTGAGAGCTTTCAGAATGGTGGAAAGCTAATTTTTTCAGGTAATAGTAATAGTAAAATAGAAAATAATGGGCTTATTAAAGCATCATCTAGTAGTGTTGCCTTAATTGGTGAAAAAATAGTTAATAATGGTGATATTGAAGCTGAAGGTAGTGTTTTATTGTCAGGTGTGAAAGTAACAAATAATAATAAAATTACAGCAAAGTTAAATGCATCATTAATTGGTTCTGATAAAGCCTCACTGGACTTTGATGGTGATGGTCTCATGGTTATCGAAGTAGATAGAGATATTATCATAAATGATACTGATTCGAGAAAAGTAATTAATAATGGTAATATTAATGCTCGATATATTAAGCTTTCGGCAGAAGCAACGAATAATGCAATAAACAGCTTAGTCAATAATGATGGTATTCCTAAGGCAGAAGCAACTACTATTGAGAATGGTAAAATTACCTTATCAGCTAATAAAGTTATTAATGAAGTTATTAATAAAGGTGAGTTAAAAGTCCTTGCTCGTATTGGTACTGATACCGGTGGAACCATTGAGATTGCTGCTGATAAAGTTGAGCTATCAGGGAAAGTTAATACGTTTTGGAATAAACCGAAAGCAAATATCAACATTGATGCAAAAGATGTCACTTTGGCAATATCCGAATCATCTAAAATAAATGACCTCGCGATCAAAGCAGAAAATACACAGTTTGAGCAACAGCTTAATGACTTAGATGTAAATAACATCAAATTAGAGGGCAACGTTGTATTTGCTGAAAATACTAAAATAACTGCTACTGACAGTGTCGACTTGGGTGAAGCTCAAGTTGTTGGTGATCAGCGTTTAACGATTAATGCAAATAATGAAGTTATACTGGGTGATATTCATAAGTCAATAACACCACTTGATAAGCTAGTAGTAGGTTCAAAATCACTATTATTGGCAGGTGATATTAGGGTTAATTATTTTGACTTAAATAAGCAAGGTAGTATTAAGCTAGATAAAAATTCATCAATCAGTACCGAAAGTGATTTGATATTACCCATGGTGCAAGGAGATTACTCATTAGCATTGAAAACACCGGGTTATATTTATTTTAAAGATAGTGTTGATGTAAACAGCTTAAGTCTTGATACAAATAGGCTTTACCTGGCGGGTGATCTTAGCTTGAATGGTGTTTTTGATATTCAAAGAGTAAACGATATTATTCTTCCTAGTTACTCACCAATAAGTATTTCTAACCAGGGTGGAGATATCAGGCTCGATAAACATAATCTTACCAATAACAACAAGCAGTTAAGGCTCTCTGCCCCTGGCCATACTATAGCGCTAGGAGAAGTGAGTTTAAATGCACTTGAAATATTTGGGAATACACCCTCGAATTTAATTTTGTCTGATAATATTTATGCAAGAAAATCGATTGATTTTAGTGATGTTGAAAAGATCACATTAGCTGGGGATATTGATTTAGAAACAGGCGACCATTTGTCGGAAATAAAGTTATCAAAGCTTGTAACTGGAGATAATAATCTCAATTTACACAGTCGTGTGGGAAATATTCAACTACAGAAAGTTGATATAAAAGGGAAGCTTAATACTGATACACAAGCAAAAATACTGCTAAATGGGAATGTCACTGCTGATAGTGGAGTTAATTTAGCTGCAGGCAATGGTCTTATTTTACAAAATGATGTATTAGTAGACTCCCAGAGTGGAAACGTGGTTTTAAACGGTGACGTTTCTGGAAGTAATAAACTAAACCTTATTGGTAATGATGTTTACCTACAAAAAGTAAATGTAGGCTCGCTTGCTATGGAAGGTGGTGATTTCCTTTCCGTGCTAGGAGATATTACCACAGATGGTGATATTACACTCAATAATATTAAAAAGGTCCATCTTGCTGGATCACGTAAGATTAACTCTGGATCAGGTACAATTGATGTGCAGGGTTCACACTTAGTGAATGGTACCAGCTTGGAGTTAAATGCCAGCATTATAAAGCTTGGAGATTTGGGGCACGAAGGTAACCGAATAAATACAGTTAGACTACAAAATACTGATGAGCTAGTTTTGGCTGGAGATATTTATGTATTCAATACAATTAATTTTGATCATGTTGGAACGCTATCTGTAGCAAATGACTCTAAAATTGATATTAGTAGATGGTCATCATCATTAGACTTAGCCAATACGAATGTGAAAGGTAATGGAGATCTTTCTTTTAACCTAAATAAAGGTGATCTTACCATTGGCTTGATTAATATTGATGGTAACTTAACTTCAAAAAATGTTTACTTGACGACGCTTAATAACGATATAACTTCAGGTAGTGGAGAAGTTAAATTAAATAGTGATTATGTGTACTTGAATCAAGATGTAGTAGTTAGCGCTTATAAAGGAGTTGATTTATCTTCGGTAGATAGTGTTTATGGACAACGTAATCTATCACTTCTTAGTAGTGATGGTGTCATTAGGCTATCTCGTATTGGTGGTAATAGCAGTATTACTGACTTAAATATTGCGGCAAAAGACGTATTTCTTAATGACTCAGTTAATGCCAAAAATATAACTTTTAACAATACAAACCGTATTCATATTGAAAATGATCTCCAGTTAAAGCATTTAGGCAATGACTTAAATCTTGCCAATACAGAAATTTTAGGGAATCACCAGCTAGGTCTTTATAGTAATGGAGACCTGCAGCTAGGTTTAGTCGATTTAGGTGCTGGAGAGTTAACAGTTAGCTCGATTGGGAATATTACACTTGCTGATGATATAACAGCTAATAATGGTGTTTACTTTAAAGGTCATGGTGCTGTTACCTTGACAGATGATATTGTAATCAATAGTAAGCAGTCCCATTTAGATTTAGCAAACAATACATTATCAGGTAATTATGGCTTAACGCTTAATGCAAAAAAATTGACACTAGGTAAGCTCGATATTTCCAGTCCTCTTAAAACGCTAGTGGTCAATCATGCTCAAAATGTCATACTGAATGATGATATTGTTGTCACTGAAACAGTTGACTTAACAAACAATGGACGCATTCAATTAAGCCAACCTTTAGCGATTCGAGCATTGCAAGGTGATGTTAGACTGGAAAATAGTAATCTCTTTGGATCAGAGTTAAATATAGGAGCTAAAAACATCACCTTAGGAAAATTAACGGTTGATAAGCTAGGTTTTCAAGCACAATCGTTAACTCTTACAGATAACATTAAAACACAATCTGCTTTTTCTACCGCAGGAATTGATACTGTTAACCTTGTTGGGACATCTATCATTGATACAAGCTTTGGTGATGCTGATATCAATTTACAAGATAGTTTGGTTAAAGGTGATAATCTTTATATTAAGGCTGGTCAAGGTAATGTGTTCCTAGGCAAGATGTTCATTAATGAGCTTGCTGTGAAGAATAGCGGTATGCTAACAACTCAAGAGAGTATTGTATCCAAAAATGATGTAAATTTTAGTGGAAAAGGATTCTGGAAATTAAATGGAAATACATCAATTAGTTCAGAATCGGGTAATATATTCGCAGCGGATAAATATCTCCGTGGTAATCACACATTATCACTTGCTGCTCCTAATGGGCATATCAAACTGGCTTCTGCTCATATTGGCTCTCTGAATATTTCTGCTCAAGAAGTACAGTTAGAGGGAGATCTTAGCGTTAAGCAGGGAGGCTTAGATTTTCGACATGTTAGAACACTGGATCTAGCCAAGTATGCTAGTTTGCAGACACAACAAAGTGCCGGAAATATCAACCTGTCTCATACATCCGTAGTCGGTAGAGGTAACTTAGCCTTATATAGTGGGTTGGGTAGAACCCTGCTTGGACGAGTATCACTTGATGGTCAGTTAATTGCCCAAAATCAAAGTCGTGTCGATGTCTATCAGCCGATATCGGCTAACAAAGGTATTAGCCTGGAACAAACACCAGAAGTGTATTTGCATAATAGTGGTATTTTTACTAGTGATGCGGGTGATATCCATTTACCAAATGTTGTTGGAAGTGGGTATGGCTTTTTAGCGAAAGCTGCAGGCAATGTTCATGTTGGTTCACTAACTACTGCTAACGTTAATATTCAAAGTGGTAAAGGGGTAGTATTGGGAGATGTTAATACTAACTATTTAAATGTTATTGCGCAGAAAGATATTAACCTGAATGGGAATACCAGTGCTCAGCAAGCTGCCTCTATTATAAGTAGTCAAGGACAGGTTAATATGTTTAGTAATCGCGTATTGAATACGGTAGGAAATGCAGTACTCAATGGGTATTCTGGTGTAAATATTTCACATATCAAGGCTGATGATGTACGAATTACCTCTAAAGTGGGAAATATTCATACATTACCCACTCTGTATGGACGCAACATTATCGCGCGAAGAGCTGAGTTAAATACGCGTGGTGAAATTGGTAGTAACTATCAGCCAGTTAACTTATTAGTGAGCAAAGACTTATTAATTTATAATGCTCGTAAAGCGGTATTAGCTGGATTATTCAATAAACCAACGTTAGTAAATACATCCGAAACAACAACGATCATGTTGCCCAAAGTTTCTAAAGATGCGGCAAAAACAGCTTTAATTACACTTGAAGATACACGTTATTTTGATAGCAGTATCTTTATTGATGGGGTAACACTATTTACTTATAGTGATGAAGATTTGCTACAAGTGGAAAGATTGGAGTCAATGACTACTATGAAGGAATAAATAGTATGATGTTGTAAGCAAATGAACACGAACAACGCGTTTTATCAACATATCGTTCCGCTCAGCATGGAAGACCATGCTGAGTACAAAATTCTCGAAAATGCTAACTACAATTTTGTAGCAGATACCAGTGCTGTTTATTTAACCTCCACAGAGTTTAGTCAGGCTTCAAAAGTTTTTCCCATTGTCTTTGTTGAACAAGATGATCAGATTCAACCTGCTGCCGTACTTGGTTTGGAGAAACACCATAATGTCTTTGTGACAGACAGAGGAAGTTGGACTGCTAAATATATTCCTGCCTATATAAGACGATATCCGTTCATACTGGCTGAAGTTAGTAAGCCTGAAAAGGACTGGATTGTCTGTATTGATGATCAATCATCCGTATTAAATAAAGAACAAGGTGTAGACCTATTTCATTCAGGTAGTGTGAGTGAGTATACAAAAAATAAAATAAATTTCTTAAAGTCTTTTCAACAGGCAAGTGAGGACACAAATACCTTTTGTGAGTATATAAAAGAGCTTAATTTATTGGAGCCTATGAATGCTCAAGTAAAAATGAATAAGGGAGATGATTTATCCGTCACAGGTTTTATGGTGATTAGTAAGGCACAATTGCAAAAACTAACAGAAAAACAGTTGAAGGAACTTATTACACGCGATTATATGATGCTCCTTTATGAACACCTATCGTCATTAACTAATTTTTCGGTACTTGTGGACAAAATAGCAGCACAAAGGATTATTGAGGGGCAAAGCAGTTATGAGTGAGTTGGATGTCAGTTATTTTCAGCAAGTCGCGACGGCTAAATTGCCTGAAGATGCGCCATCTGGGTCTGATGCTCGTTATGCCTCCACCTATGAAACGCTTGAAGCGGAATTTGCAAAGCTGACTGCTCTTACTGATCAAGGTTCTGTCACTTGGAAAAAAGTTGTTGCTCAAGCTGAAGAGCATTTACAGCATCAATCAAAAGATATTCTAGTCGCTTGTTATCTCTGTCGAGCTCTTTATGAAATGCATGGCTTTGAAGGGTTGTTTGCAGGCTTTCAAATGCTGAACAGTTTTATTGAGCAGTGTTGGGATATTATTTTCCCCCCAAAAAAACGGATAAGAGCTCGAGCAAGTGCTTTGGAGTGGCTGCTTGAAGACCTCCATGAAATGGTGGGTTCCTATAAGCCAGTGCAGGAAGATCTTGCTAAGCTCTCCAAAGCAACTGAAGCAGTAAAAGCTTTGGAACAGCAAGTGAATGATATTATGGGGGATCATGCACCTGCTCTGGGACCTTTCCGTCGTTTGCTGACAGGTTTTATTGAAGATATTGAGCTATCAATGCCAGCCCAGCCTGTTAATCAGCAACCTGAAAGCAACCCGTCACAAAACGTTGATACTTCAAAAACTGCATCACCAACCGAGCAGGTAACAACGCAAGAAGAGAAGCAAATAACTAATACCAAGCCGCAAGCACAAAAACCGGAAATTAAAGCTACTTCGACTTCAGTTAAAACAGACATCAAGCCTTTAGAAGGTGATCTTACTGATGATCGAGAGTGCAACAAGGCTTTGCGAACTTGTCAGGATTATTTAAGACAAATAGCAGCTTATAAGCGTGAGCAACAATTGAGTGATGCATTTGCCTATGAAATCAATCGTTATGCTGCATGGTTGAATGTTTGGCAATTGCCGCGTCATCAGCAAGGCAAAACAGATTTACGACCGATTCCAAAAGACAAGCGAATAGCTTACGAAAACCTTATGGCAAATGGCCAGTATCAGAAACTTGTTGATGAAGTTGAAAACAGTATTTCAAAAGCCCCATTTTGGTTGGATGGTCATCGTTTAGTTGCAGAAGCGTTACTCCAATTGGGTTTTCAAGAAGCTTATGAAGCAGTGATCACACAAACAGCGAGTTTTTTAAGAAAGTTTCCAGAGTTACTTGAATTAACGTTTTTTGATCAGATGCCTTTCGCTGATGAGGAAACCAAAGACTGGGTAAAGTCCACTGTATTAGTGAGCAATAAACAGTCATCTTCCAGTCAGCTTCAAGATATGGGCCAGCCTTGGCTAGAAGCATTTAAAGAGGCAAAAGCGCTAGCAAGTAAAAAACAAATACAAGAAGCATTATGTCTTTTTAGACAAGGTTTAAGGTCTGCATCACCAAGAGAATCTATGTACTGGAAACTACAACAGGCGCAGTTTTGTTTTGATATAAAAAAATATGAGCTGGCTTGTCCTATTCTTGAAGAAATGGATCGTTATCTGGTAACACACCATTTAGATCAGTGGGAACCCGAATTATGTATTCAGGTGCTATCACTATTATTACGAAGTTATAAACGACTACCTGATAAAAAAGTGGCACCAGAAACTATTGAAAGTTTGCATGCACGGCTATGTTGTTTTGATGTTGCAGCTGCACTCGAGTTATAACGTTAATAGAATAGAGGGATAGAAAATGGCAAAAGAAGGTTCTGTCGCACCTAAAGAACGTATTAATATTTCGTATAAACCTGAAACGGGTGGTGCACAGGAAGATGTTGAATTACCACTTAAAATGTTAGTGGTTAGTGATTTTACGTTAAGGGAAGATGATCGTTTAATTGAAGAGCGTAAAACAATTAGTGTTGATAAAGATAACTTTAATGAAGTGTTAAAAAAGCAAAATCTTGCCATTGATATCGCTGTACCAAATACATTATCTGAAAATGAAGATGATGATATGGGGTTATCGCTAAAGTTTGAAAATATTAGAGACTTT
Source organism: Zooshikella ganghwensis DSM 15267 (assembly GCF_000428585.1). GTDB lineage: Bacteria > Pseudomonadota > Gammaproteobacteria > Pseudomonadales > Zooshikellaceae > Zooshikella > Zooshikella ganghwensis. The sequence goes on from NZ_AUAF01000014.1 coordinate 53,969, forward strand.
GAACCGGAAAGTATTGTTAAGCAAGTACCTGAACTCAATCAGTTATTGGAATTAAGAAATGCTTTAGTCGCGCTCAAAGGCCCACTAGGTAACGCTCCTGCGTTTAGAAAAGCTATTCAAAATGTATTAAATGATGCTGACTCTAGAGAGAAACTACTGAAAGAACTAGGGTTAGATAAAGAAAATTCTGGCGAATAATCTTTAAGGTATTTAGTAGGAGAGCGTTATGTCTGATTCACCAGAAATGAATCAACAAACAAGTGAACAGGTTACTGATAGTAGTTCGCTCTTAGATGAAATTGTGCAACAGACAAAAATTGCCCCTGAGGAAGAAGGCTATGATGTTGCCAAAAAGGGCGTAACGGCTTTTATAGCTGAATTACTTAAGCCGCAAAATCAAGAAGAGCGCGTCAATAAAAGCCTTGTTGATAAAATGATTGCTGAGATTGACGGGCGTATTAGTAAGCAAGTTGACCAAGTATTGCATAACAAAACATATCAACAGTTGGAGTCAACTTGGCGAGGTTTGAAAGTTCTGGTTGATCGGACAGACTTCAGAGAAAATATTAGAATTGAAATCTTAAATGCCTCCAAGCAAGATTTGTATGAGGATTTTGAGGATGCACCAGAAATAACCAAGTCCGGCCTTTATAAAACAGTATATACAGCTGAATACGGCCAGTTTGGTGGACAACCGTTTGGTGCCATTATTGGTGATTATGACTTCTCGCCTGCAGCAGCTGATGTAAAATTATTGCAGAATATTGCCAGTGTATCAGCTATGTCTCATGCACCATTTATTGGTGCAGCGGGGCCAAAATTCTTTGGCTTAGATTCATTCGAGGGTCTACCAAACCTAAAAGATTTGAAAGCCATTTTTGAAGGTCCTCAGTATGCTAAATGGCATAGTTTCCGGCAGTCAGAAGACTCACGCTATGTAGGTTTAACCATGCCTCGTTTCTTGCTGCGTCAACCTTATGACCCAGAAGAAAACCCTGTGCGAGCATTTGAATATAGAGAAGATGTATCTTCCAGCCATGAAGATTATTTATGGGGAAATACAGCATTTACTTTTGCTACACGCTTAACTGACAGTTTCGCAAAATACCGTTGGTGCCCCAATATTATTGGACCACAAAGTGGTGGAGCGGTAGAAGATCTACCGGTACATTTATTTGACTCGATGGGTGATGTGGAAATGAAAATTCCCACAGAAATCCTAGTCTCAGATCGAAGAGAGTATGAGTTATCAGATGAAGGCTTCATACCTTTAACCATGCGTAAGGGCAGTGATAATGCGGCCTTTTTCTCTGCAAACTCTGTTCAGAAACCGAAGAAATTTTCTAACAATCCAGAAGGTAAAGCGGCCGAAGTTAATTATAAACTAGGTACACAACTGCCTTATATGTTTATTATTAATCGGTTGGCACATTATCTAAAAGTACTGCAGCGTGAGCATATTGGTAGTTGGAAAGAGCGTTCAGACCTTGAGCGAGAACTGAATACATGGATCAGACAGTATATTGCTGATCAGGAGAATCCATCACCAGAAGTGCGGAGTCGTCGTCCACTAAGAGCAGCCAAAGTGATGGTGTCTGATGTCGAAGGTGAGCCAGGCTGGTATCGCGTTAATTTATCAGTGCGGCCACACTTCAAATATATGGGGGCGGATTTTACGTTGTCACTCGTAGGCAAGCTTGATAAGTCATAGGTGATAGTGAACATACTTGATTGAGTTTATCAGCGTTGTTGATTTTGCTGAATCCGTAAGAAGTGTACATTTCGACCAGTATGGATTTAGCAATAATAACCATCTGAACTTCTATCTAAATGTTTACTATCTAGTCAGAAATATACCTTTTTAATGAAAGGTATATTTCTTATCAAAGGGTTTAACTCCAACTTATTTAATTAAGAGCACGCATGACTGCAGAGCGTTGTTTATTTGAGCGTATCATCAATGCAGAAACGGTTAATCAAAGGACACTCGCATTCGATGAGCATAAACTTCAAAAATCGATTCTTTCCCACGTTCAGGATATGTTAAATGTACGGCAGGGAAGTGTGATGGCATTACCTGATTATGGTATGCCTGATTTTAATGATTTAGTGTCTCAATTTCCTGATGCCATTATTCAAATAAAACAAGCCATTAAAGAATACCTAAACTTATATGAACCTAGGTTGTCCACGATACGTGTTGAACACTATGAAGATGTAGATAATCCACTCGTACTCAAGTTTGGTATAACTGCAGAAGTCGTCTCTGAGAATCAACGTTCACGTATTTCATTTGAAACTGAGTTGGCAGGTTCTGGCCAAGCACGCGTAAAAGGTTGATAAGGGGAAAAATGCGGTGTCTTTTAATAAGTATTTTCAGGATGAACTTAATGCCGTTCGTGAGTTGGGTAAAGAGTTTGCAGAAAAAAACCCCAGGCTTGCCCCTTACCTATCTGTACAGGAGCAAGACCCTGATGTTGAGCGTTTAATAGAAGGTTTTTCATTTCTAACAGGGCGTTTACGGCAAAAGCTAGAAGATGAGTTACCTGAGTTATCTCATTCAGTAATGAGTTTACTTTGGCCTAATTATTTAAAACCTGTTCCTTCTATGAGTATTTTGGAATTTACAACACAAGGTGGTTTATCCGAAAAGCAGGTAATTGAGCGTGGTGCTGAAGTTCAATCACTTCCTGTTGATGGTACACGTTGTAAATTTCATACATGTTATGATGTTGATATCTATCCTATTGCCCTAGATGATCTTGAGTATACACTTCAAGCGACAGGAAGTAGCTTAAGATTACATTTTTCATTGAAAAATTTCACGACGTTACAAGATATATCGTTACAAAGCTTGCGTCTTTTTTTACATGGACAATTCAATATAGCTCAAACGCTGTATTATTATTTATGTCGCCATGTAAAAAAAATAATGATTACTACCTCTGTTGAGGTTGAGTCAATTGATCTATATGGTTTAACCCCTAATCATGTTAAGCCAGTTGGTTTTGCTGAGAGTGAAAGCTTATTACCTTACTCTGATAATACCTTTATGGGGTATCGTTACATTCAGGAATATTTTGCTTTACCCGAAAAATACTTGTTTGTGGATATTGAAGGCCTGGACAAAATATATCAAAAAGAAACTATTAAAGATGTTTTGCAAACAGCAGGAGAGTTTAACTTAGTCATTGAGTTCGATCGACCCATTGAACGACAAGATATGCCTAAGCTTGAAAATGTCCGCTTATTTTGTACGCCCGTTGTTAATTTATTTGAACATGAAGCAACACCTATCCGAATGGATCAGCGCCGAACTGAATACAGAGTATTGCCTGCAGGTGAGAATCCCTCACATTACGAAATTTATAGTATTGATAATGTTGTGGGATGGGGGCATGGTGACCAGCTAAAACGAGCCTACAAGCCCTTTGAATCGTTCGATCATGCTATTTCAATTGGAGGCAGTCAAAAGAACATTTATTATCGTACACGTTTAAAAGATTCTGTTGTACAGCAAGGTGTAGATACTTATTTATCATTTGTTTCATTTAATGATGAAGATTTGGCACCTCAAGCAGAGACTATTTCCGTTGAGTTAACCTGTAGTAACCGTAACTTGCCAAGTAAGTTATCGATAGGTGATATCAATGTTGAAACGGGAGATACGCCTGAGTTTGTTGACTTTACAAATATCACTAAAGTCACGCAGTCATTTACGCCACCATTGGATAAAGGGTTTCACTGGCGAGTTATCTCCAATATGTCATTGAACTATGTTTCATTGGTTAATACGGAAGCGTTAAGGATTATTTTATCAACCTATGATTATCGTAGTTACTATGATCGTCAATATGCCAGAATTAGTAAAAATAGGCTTGAAGGTGTTGAAAAAATTGAGCATGAAAATATTGATCGATTATATAAGGGTTTACCAATACGAGGCATAAAAACCCGATTACATGTAAGAGTTAGCAAGTTTGCAAATGAAGGTGAAATGTTTTTATTTGCTTCGGTGTTAAATGAATTTTTTGCTTTATATGTGTCATTAAACTCGTTTCATATTCTTGAAGTAATTGGTATTGAAAATGGGGAGATTTATACGTGGGAGCCTCGCATAGGTCAGCAGCCAGTGCTTTAATGTATGATTTGCTGGTCAACAGCAGGCAATATAGCTTTTATCAAGCGGTTCATTTATTAACATCATACTATATTCCTGTATCTGGCAAGTTTGATGATCAGCCAATCAATATGCGTTATCGGGCAAATGCCACTCTTGCATTTCCACCGAGTGATATTGCTTCGCTTGAAATAAGGCAGCTGGAAGCAAGGCAAGATTATTTATTGACAGTTAATTTTATGGGGTTGTATGGACCCGCTTCCCCGTTACCTGCTTTTTATACAGAGCGAATAGTACAAAATGATCCAGAAAATCATCCTATTCGTGATTTCATGGATTTATTTAATCATCGGTATATTGAGTTACTGTATCACGGTTGGAAAAAGTATCGATACTACCTTAACTATCAAGAAGAAGCGCTAGATGATTTTTCTAAGCATATGTTTTCGTTGATAGGGTTGGGTGAAATTAATCTTAGAAAAAGCACTCATCTTCATTGGCACAGGCTACTACCTTATTTAGGTCTGTTGAGTATGCGTATACATTCTGCAGGAGTACTGTCAGGAATTATGCGCCATTATTTCCAACACAAAGCTATTTCAATTCAGCAATGTATGTTGCGTGTTGTGCCAATCCCTGAAGAACAGCGAAACAGGCTCGGGGCCGCCAATTGTGAAATGGGCATTAATTTGGTACTAGGTGCTTCAGTAAGAGATCGTTCTGGCAAGTTTAGAGTTGTTATTGATGATTTGGATTTTGCGCGATTTGAGCGATTTCTGCCCTCTGGAGATGATTATCGCCCATTACATGAGTTAATAAAGTTTATCCAAAGAGATCAGCTGGAATATGACATTAAGCTGGGGCTTCGACCTTATGAGGCTCCTAAACTTGAATTGAAGCAATCCAGTCGTTGCCGATTAGGTTGGACAACATGGCTAGGTGAACATCAGTCCTTAAAAAATCATCATGAAGTGGTGCTGCCAAGCTATCACTGGTTTTCTGCGGATCAACAGCAACAGGATATCGTGACACATGAAGCTTGATCTTAATTTACTTATTTCCCATTTAAACCCAGAAAGCCGATCAGCATTAGAATCTGCTGCCAGTCGTTGTGTAGCAAGGCAGGGCTTTGAAATTACAGTCGAGGATGTTTTATTAGAACTACTGGCTGTTGAAGATGGTGAAGTTCAAAAAGCGCTGAAACATTATGAAATTGAAAGTAGCCGGTTTGAGAAAGCACTACAGCATGAGCAGGATATGCGAGGTGGTCATAATGGCCGGCCGGTGTTTTCTCAGTTTTTGCAAGACTGGTTACAGGAGGCATTTTTATTAGCAACTGTAGAATTAAAAATGGACTTTATCACACCAGGTATTTTACTGTGTGCCGTACTTAATAATGAGCTACGATTTTCGCGGCTGGCTTATTATAAAGTGTTAAGCACTATACCCGTTGATGAATTAAAGCAACTATTACAAGGTGCAGATGAAGATAAAAAAGTGCCTGGCTCAAAACCGTTATCTTCACCTGGTGATCAGCAGTCTGTTTTAGAAAAATACACCATTAATTTTACAGAGCTTGCTAAAAAGGGAAAAATTGACCCCGTTTTTTGCCGAGAAAATGAAATACGGCAAATGGTTGATGTATTATCTCGTCGAAGAAAAAACAACCCTATAACAGTCGGTGAACCAGGAGTAGGTAAATCTGCTGTAGTAGAAGGTTTGGCACTAAAAATTGTTGAAGGTGATGTTCCTGCCATATTAAAAGATGTTACGTTGCTAGGCTTGGACATGGGGCTATTACAAGCTGGGGCTAGTGTAAAAGGGGAGTTTGAAAAAAGGTTAAAAGGCGTTATTGAAGCTATTCAAGCGTCTGTAAAACCTATTATTTTATTTATAGATGAGGCCCATACGTTAATTGGTGCGGGTAATCAGGCTGGTGGTGGCGATGCGGCTAACTTATTAAAACCAGCATTAGCACGAGGTGATTTGCGCACCATAGCGGCCACCACCTGGTCAGAATATAAAAAATATTTTGAAAAAGACCCTGCTTTAGCACGACGTTTTCAACTTGTTAAACTAGAAGAGCCTAATGCAGATCAAGCAGCAATTATTTTACGTGGTTTGAAAGGGATTTATGAAAAAAATCACGGAGTTTATATTCGTGATGATGCTGTTGTCGCAGCAGCTCAGCTTTCAGAGCGCTATATTTCAGGCCGCCAATTACCAGATAAAGCAATTGATGTGATTGATACCGCCTGTGCTCGGGTAAAAGTGAGTATGGCTGCAAAACCAGCACAAGTAGAAGACCTGCTGTTTAAACAAGCGTGCTTGCAGCGTGAATTTGCAGGTTTAGAGCGAGATAAAAAGCTTGGTGTTAAATACGATAGTGAGCGTCATCAGGAGCTACAAACATTATTAGAAGAAGTTGCTGAATCGTTAGCTGCTGTAGAACAGCAGTGGCAAGAGCAGCAACAGCAGGTTAATGAGATACTTGAGCTGAGACAAAAGTTACGTGATATCCAGCATCATCCTGAAGAGTCCATACCAGAGGATCAGGAGATAAAAAACAGTTCAAGCGATATTAACAGTGAAATTGATAATGAAGATGATGCGCCTTTAACCGTTGAAGATGCGGTTGTTGAGCCTGCTGCCGATGTAAGCCAGTTGCTATTGGCTCTGGAAGAAGCTGAGCAAAAACTGGAAGTCATGCAGCAAGAGCATGTTTTAGTCAGTTTTGAAGTTGACCCTGAAGTGATTGCGCAAGTTATTTCAGCCTGGACTGGCATTCCCGCGACTAAAATGTTGGCAACAGCTGTTCAAGGAGGAGCTGATTTTGTTGTTGAAATGGCAGGTCGGGTTAAAGGACAGGATCACGCTGTTGCTGAGATTGATAAAGCACTGAAGGCTGCCAAAGTAGGATTGAATAATCCAGATACCCCAATGGGGGTATTTTTATTGGTTGGGCCTAGTGGGGTAGGTAAAACAGAAACGGCTCTTAACGTGGCTGACCTTTGCTTTGGTGGTGAACGTTTCATGACGACTATCAATATGTCGGAGTTTCAAGAGAAACACACGGTGTCTCGTTTGGTAGGTTCACCTCCTGGCTATGTTGGGTATGGTGAAGGTGGTGTGCTCACTGAAGCGGTTCGTCAGCGGCCTTATTCCGTGGTGTTATTAGACGAAGTTGAAAAAGCTGATTTGGAAGTGATGAATTTATTTTATCAAGTGTTTGATAAAGGTACGTTATCCGATGGTGAAGGGCGAGAAATTGACTTTAAGAACACCCTAGTGTTTATGACCAGTAATTTGGCATCAGATATTATTTGTGATTTATGCCAGGATGGAAAACAGCCAACGCAAGATGAACTCACGAAAGCGATTCGCCCAGTACTCAGCGCTCACTTTAAACCAGCATTGTTAGCTAGGATGAAAATAGTGCCTTTCTTCCCGATTGCAAGTGATGTAATGGCTGAGTTGGTTGAGCTGAAATTAAATAAACTCCATCAGCGTCTTACTCAACAGCAAAAGCTGGCTTTAAGTTATGATCCGGAGCTATTAGCTCAAATGGCGGCAAGGTGTACTGAAGTTGAAGCAGGAGCACGCAACATTGATCAGCTAATTAATGGAGGGCTGTTACCTAAAATATCTGATTGTATTTTACGCTTAGGCTCTGATCAGCATGCATATACCAAACTGCATGTAAGTTTGGATCAGGACTTTGCTTTTGTGGTAACACCTGCATAGTAGGAAAAGGATGTCAGCAATTTCTGTTGAAGAGCTATTGGCAACCAGTGTTGCCTTAGCGACAGAGCGGGATATTGACCGTCTAGCCCAGCAGATTGTTTTGCTGGGTTGTAAGCTGTGTACCGCTGATGGTGGTGCGATTTATATACTGGATATCACCAAGTCTCATTTGGAACCAAAAGCGGTGGTTTGGCAGGGTAAACCAATTGCTTTTGATTATGCGACAGATGTTCCTTTACGTGAGCATGGGCAGTTTAATACACAGAATATTTACAGTTACGTCGCTTTTACGGGACAACAAACCTATATTGATAGTGCTTATCAATTTGCGGGATTTGAATTAACTGAAGTTTACCAGCGAGATCAGTTACTAAAGTGTAAATCTGAGACACTTTTAGTGATGCCGCTTAGAGACTGCAATCAACAGACGCTTGGAGTCTTAGAGCTGTTTAAGGTACGAAATGGACACTCCAGCTCATTTCGTGAGGTAGAGAAAGTTGCTCAAGCCTTTGCATTACAGGCAGCCGTTGCCTTGGATAATGCTATGTTGATGGCTATGAATCGACATTTGATTCAAGTACTTGACGCCTCTAACCGTCAACTGGAAGCAGAGAATAAGCAGCTACGTTTACAGCGGAAGTCGTCGCAAAACTACGAAATTATTGGTGAAAGTGAGCCAATGCAGCAGGTTTATGCCTTAATGGATAAAGTGCTTAGCTCAAATGTCACCGTGCTACTAAGAGGCGAGACAGGAACAGGTAAGGAAGTTTTTGCTCGTGCGATTCACCAACATAGCGACCGTAACACGCAGCTTTTTGTCACACAAAACTGTGCTGCAGTTCCTGAACACCTCCTGGAAAGTGAATTATTTGGCTATAAAAAAGGTAGCTTTACGGGGGCCACCACAGACCGAAAAGGACTACTAGATGAAGCTCATCGTGGTACGCTGTTTTTAGATGAAATTGGTGACATGCCATTAAATTTGCAAACCAAGCTGCTACGCGTACTACAGGAAGGAGAAGTAAAGCCCATAGGTGAAAATAAAGCCCATAAAGTTGATGTACGGATAATTGCTGCAACGCACTGTAATTTGGAAGAAAAAATTACAAAAGGCGAGTTTCGTGAGGATTTATACTATCGATTAAGTGTATTTCCAATTGCTTTACCCCCCTTGAGGGAGCGTAAGGAAGATATTCCAGCACTTATAAATCATTTTATCAAAGGTTATTGTCAAACCTATGGACGAAAAGTAATTCAGGTTTCGCCGGCAGTGATGGATATCCTTATGCGATATAACTTTCCTGGTAATGTTCGACAACTGCAAAATATCATTGAGCGTGCAGTACTGCTTTGTGATAAGGAAACTGTTATTTTGCCACAGCATATGCCGGATCAGATTCTCTTGGATAATGGCGCTGCTTTGGAAGCATCTGATGAATTAGCTGTGTATACACAAAATGAGCTGCCTTTGAAAGAGATGGTGCAACAGTATGAGAAAAAACTACTTGAATCACATTTACGAGCGAATAACTGGAATCAAACGCAAACTGCAAAAGTACTGAAAATGCCACGACGTACGTTAGTAGAAAAAATACAGCGTTATAGAATTCACAATGAAGTGTGACCCCGTAAATATTATTGATGAAAGGCGTTTTTACTGTTAATTATCGAAGGATAAGAATACTTATAAACCCATCACTATAAATGTGTGATTCACATTACTTCTATTTTAAGAAAATATGCTCGTAACGGGGGTAAGCCGATAAACGGTATTGAGTGGCTTGGGGTGTTTCGCACTTTGCTTTTAGTTTTGTCTTTATAATTCCTATCAAAATAATATACCCAATCCGAATCATATTTAGGTTTTTTGGACGGCGTTTTTAAAACTACGATTATCGCTATCGATAGTCTTAACAGATCAAACTAGCCCCACTAAAGACCCTTCGTATTGGCTATACCTTGTTTTACTGAACTTGAATTAACCAATAATTATCTGCAATGGAGCTGCCATGAGTATTGTAGGCATTGATCTTGGCACTACACATTCACTTATTGCCGTTTGGCAAAATGGTAAGACAGTTGTTATTCCCAATGCGTTAGGAGAAAAGCTTACCCCTTCTGTTGTGGGCATTGATGATAATGGCGATTTAGTTGTTGGTCGTGTAGCACAAGAGCGATTATTTACCCACCCTCAGCATACCTTTGAATTGTTCAAGCGTTATATGGGAAGCCAGCGTGAGATTTGTCTGGGTTCGCAGCAATTCTTACCTCATGAGCTTGCTTCATTTGTGTTACGTGCATTGAAAGAAGATGCAGAAAACTACTCGGGACACTCTATTTCAGAAGCCGTTATCAGTGTGCCAGCATATTTCAGTGAGCATCAACGCAGAATGACACGTCTGGCAGGAGAAATGGCTGGGTTAAAGGTAAGACGCTTAGTCAATGAGCCAACCGCTGCAGCGCTTGCTTATGGTGTTCAGGAGAAAAGTGAGCAACGAGCCATTGTACTTGACTTAGGTGGGGGGACTTTTGACGTTTCGCTTCTTGAATTGTTTGATGGAGTGATAGAGGTTAATGCCAGTGCTGGTGATAATCACTTAGGAGGAGAAGACTTCTTAGAGCAGCTGGTACGTTATTGTTGTGCAAAACAGGCGGTTATTTTGGAGTCATTAACTCAAACAGAACGGACAACCCTTCGGCAAACAGTAAAACGAGTTTTGCATGATTTAAGCATAAAACAGCAGGCTTCACTTAAAGTAGCCTTGGCATCAACATCGATCGACACTGAGATTGAACGATCAGAGTTTGAGCAAGTGGCTGCAAATCTACTTGATCGTTTACGTAAACCTATAGAGCGAGTGCTGACAGACTCTGAATTACAGCCATCCGATATCGATCAATTGATCTTAGTGGGTGGTGCTACACGCATGCCAATGGTCAAAACAATGGCTACAAAGCTATTTTCACGATTTCCTGTCACAGGTATAGACCCCGATCAGGTTGTTGCTATTGGGGCGGCAATACAAGGTGGCTTGCTTATGCAGGATAAAGCCTTTGAAGAAGTGGTAATGACAGATGTTTGCCCTTATTCTCTTGGCGTGGAGGTAGCTGCATCACGTGGAAAATATACTGAAACAGGTCTTTATCAGCCGATTTTAGAAAGAAACTGTGTAGTGCCAATTTCACGTGTGGAACGTTTTTATACGACAGCTGATCATCAATCAAAAGTATCTATTCAGATTTATCAAGGCGAGAATCGTCGGGTTAAAAATAATATCAAACTGGGGGATATCTCCGTTGATATTCCGATAGCTCAAGCAGGTCAAGAAGCGGTTGATGTTCGCTTTACTTATGATGTCAATGGACTGCTTGAAGTCGAGATTACAGTGGTATCTACGACTAACACTTTTCGTACAATTATTGAAAAAAATCCTGGGCAGTTATCTCCTGAAGAAATTACAAAACGTTTTCATGCCCTGAGCCGCTTGAAAATTCACCCACGCGAGCACCTACCAAATCGCTTTTTACTGGCGAGAGGTGAGCGTCTTTTTGAACAGGCTTTAGGTGAAAAGAGAACATTAATAGGTCAGCTTATTTTTGATTTTGAAAACGCTTTGGCTCGGCAGGATCAGCATTATATTGCTGAGGCTTATCATGAGGTGAGTGCTTTGTTAGACCACTTGGAAGCTGAGATGTAGTTTAAAATTAACCAAAAGTGATGACTATGGATTGTTGGGAACAATTAAGGATTAAGCCTACGACTGATGTGAGGTCAATTAAAAAAGCTTATGCCAAACAGTTGAAAGCATTTGGTAATTTAGACGATATTTCAACATTTCAGAACTTAAGGGAAGCTTATGAGCAGGCCCTGTTAAGAGCTAAGCATAATAAACTTGATGTAGATGGTTTTCCTGTTTATAAGCATAAAGTTGGTCTGACCGACGTTGAGCAGGCACTGTATGTAGCTGAAATGATTTATTCAGATTTTGCTCAACGTATACAGTGTACGGTATGGGATCAATGGCTAACGAGTATTAAACCACTGAACAAAGAAGCAAAAGATGAGCTTTCTGTAAAACTATTACAGTTTTTTTTACATCACCCTTTTGTTCCTCCTAAAATTTTAAAGCGGCTAAGTTGCCACTTTGAGTGGATTGCAAATCAATGGATGTTTTATCGGCAATATCCTGAGAGTCTGGTGGAGCGTTTCTTTGGTAGTTTTAAGGATGGCCCAGGTTTTTTAAATTATGATGGCCTTGAAGGGTTAGCGTCCGTAAATGCTGATGAGTATTTACAACGTAGGCTTGAGGGTCGTCATGCTTTAATCTGCAATGATATCAGTGCTGCTATCGAGCACTTGATGTCAGCTTATGCATTGTATGATACAGATCCAATACTCTTAAGGTTGCTGGGATGTGCATTTGAGCTGGCTAATTTACTTGAGCGAGCTAAAGACTGCTTTTATGCAGGCTATCAATTAGATAATAATCTTGATTTTTTATTAAGAGTAGCAGCCATAGAAGTAAAACAACAAAACTGGAGCCAATCTCTTAATTTATATATTTTGATTGTTAATGCTGACCCTTTGAATAATGATGCGCTTCAAGGGCTTTATGTCTCAATTCTAAATTCAAATCAAATTCCAACATCTGTTGATGTTGACAGTGCTTTAGTAAGGTTAATAGAAGCACCTCTTGATGAAGGGTTGCTAATATTGATAGCTGAAAATGAATATCAAAGAAATGGACATCATGTATTTGATGTTGTGACGGCTTTACTTAAGGCTAAGGTATCATTAGCCTTAGGTGACGCAAGTGATGCGTTGAATATTATTAGTCAGCTGCCAACAATTCTCGATTATCGGCTTTCTACATGGAGTAGCTTACTCAAGACTAAAGCTTATATAAATTTAAACCAATATAATGATGCCAAGCATTACATAACATACTTGCAGCAATGTGATGAATTATGCCCAGAGGTTAAGTATGAGCTGTTGGTCTGTTATTTAGAGCTTGGTTATTACTCGCTCGCAATGAAATTGATCAATGAAGATATTGATGATGATAAGCCCACTTATAGGGTGCTACGTGCTCGCTGTCATTATAAATTATCGAGTTACAATGATGCGATTAAGGATTATCAAGCTGTCTTGACGCAATTGGAGTTAGCGACTGAAGACTGGTTTCAGTTAGGTCGCAGCTATTATTTAGTAGGAGACTACTCACAAGCATTAACAAGTTTCCGTAAATGTACCCAGCTTGATAATGAAAGTTTGGATGCAAAAGTTGAGATTGCTGCTTGCTTACTAGGTTTAAAAGATTTTTCGCAGGTAGAAAGTTATATAAATGAACATGACTTATATCGTGTGAGATTTTCGATACGAGTATTATGGTTATTAACTGAAATAAACTTTGGCTTGGGTCGCACAAATAATGCTATAGGTTATGCTTTACAGGCATGGGAGCTTTTTTCATGTCAAAAGCTGATTCGACGTTGTGGTTATTGGTGCATAATCCATGGATATTATGAGCAATTCATTGATTTATCAAAAGTTATCAACAAGCAATCATCAACAAGTAGGTGGTGGCTTTGGCATAAACTGATTACTTTGTTTTTGCAAAAAAAATACGCGATAGCTTTTGACTTATTAAAAGAAATGAAGGCAAATTGCGGATTGCCTCCTGAGTTAGCAGTTAGTATCCACACTTTTTTTTCTGGTTTACTTTATCTTTGGAAATCTAGCCCAACTAAAGCGATTGAAACAATCACCGTAAAAGAAGATCATTCTGAAATTTGCTGCATATTATTGGGGTTGGCTGAGTTTAATAAGCGAAATTTTGTTGCGGCAATGCACCATTGGCTGAAAGCAAAAAGGTTGCTTAATGTGCAGAGTGAAGAATATGAGCAGTGGCTTTTGCTACTGAATCATTGGGTTGTACTTGCATCTGAATCAATGAACTTCCAGTGTGTATCAGGGGTTGAAGAAAGTAATGCTAAAGGATCTCATATAAGTATATATTCTCTTTTGGATACCATTGATTGGACTGATTTTGTTATAAGTCCTGAAGATGAGTTAACTAATTCAAATATTTCTCCTCAAGGGTTAAGGACTGAATAATGAAGTTAGATAACCCTCATCTGACAAGCAAGCAGCTAAAAGCAATTGGACTTACATGTTTTCATGATTTCTTTCTAGATGAGTCTAGCCAAATATTTTTTGGCTGTGATAGTAGTGAAGAGTGCAAATTGCGTTGGCAAACTCAGCTGCAAAGAGATTGGAAAGTCACCTGTGGTAACTCGCTTATTGAGTTAAGAAACTGGTTAATTGACCAAGGAGGATATAGTGCAGCCTTTGGTGCAAGAGCAAGATTTTTAAAGACCATCGATAGCAAGAGACAATTATTGTATATTGATAGTTATAAGCAAGAGCAAGAAGAATACCAAACACTCCAATTCGTAAAACGTACTCTTCCTTTACTAACCCATATGGGAATAAAAGCGTGGGATATAGCAACATGTATTCATCTTTTTAGGCGTGGGGCTTTGGCTGGTTATATTAGTGAGGATGAGGCATGGGAAAATATATTCGAGGCTGCTGATTTAGCTTTTTCTTGTTTTGTCAGTTGGCGCGAGTTTGCTTTGAGTTTTCTTTATGGCCGACAGTTTTGCCTAAAAGAGTTTTCTATGGAACAGGCTTTAGAAAATCATTGTTGCTGGAAAACACTATTGAAGAACAGTCATAGCCCAGTAAATGCGTTTAGCTGGAATAATAAACTGAGCACAGTAGGCGCTTTTTAGGCTAATATAAGCTGCGTTAGGAGTATTTAGAGCTGATAAGTCAGTGGGTTTTCGCTTTTTGTGGATTAGTTTTGAGCTTTTTTAGTAAGTCATTTTTATATAGGGAATTAATTATATCTTTGTTATGAGTAAAATATTTCTCTATTAGAATATTTTTGCACATAGCGTGTAAACCGAGTATAGTTATCTTAAGTTAGTTAATTGCTAAATTATTACGACATAAGTCGTAAGTGTCTGACAAGACTAATAAGTTCAGAGTAAAACTTATTTACCCTAAGTTATTCTAAATCGCTATAAGAAAATAATAGAAAAGAATATTAAGTCTTCTTGCTTAACACTGTGATGTAGTGCACGGCAGTAATGTAGTGGTTGTCGTAGGCTTGCTAAAATGAATTTAAGATAGCGGAAGAATATATATGGAAATTCCTTTTATGATGGCTGACATAGGGTTAAGTCAGCAACTCTCAACTCGTTTGCGGCAAGCAATGATTGATATAGAAATTGATGTGGATGAGCTTTCAACGCGTTCAGGTGTAGATGTCTCTGTTATTGAGCAGTTACTTGTGCAAGGGATACCTGCTAGTGAGTCAGTCAGTCGTTATAGTGATATACTTCGCAAATTAACCCATGTGCTGTTAGTTCCTATGGATTATCTACTTGGGGTTGAAGAATCCCCTGGAACGCTTATGCCTGATGAAAGGCACTTTCTTTCCGTTTTTACCTGTCTCCCTAAAGATATGAGAGATCAGGCAAGGCAGATAATTAAACTATTAACTGATGCACCTGATCACATCGTTGAGGAGTGCACTGAGCGGATGCAAAGCCAGAAGTATTCTCTTTCTCAGTTACTTGAGTGGCTTGAACATGCGGTAGAATTACATAAGCTTGGTTGCCACTAAGTATATGTTGAGAAATAAAAAAACCACCGGAAGGTGGTTTTTTTATTTCTTTACTTTTATCGTTTTGAATAAAATTGTACAGATATGTATCGGTGACTCTAGTTGATAGCTCGTTGAAAACCTGCAGCGTTATCATAGAATTGGTATATAGGCAGTCAAGGTAAGCACTATGGATAGCGTATATAATAATGATTTGAGAAAGGATGATTGAGTGTAAGGCTTTAAGTGATGTAACCACTTTATTAGTTATAATTTGCAAAATATTACAGTGGATCTGGTGTTTTAAAGCTGGCAGTGGAATGATAAGGCCTTTCTATTAAAAGGCATATCTGGTGGTTACTGTGATGGCTAAGAAAAAAGTACAAGTAATTTTATTTAGCGAATCCAAGAGCGCTAATGTAACTCCTATCCTCGACTCCAGAATGCGGCCAAATGAGGTTATATTTGTTGCTACTGCAGCCTTAGATCAAGCTGTGAGCTATACATCGACATTAATTGAGGCGAGTGGCATCACTACTAAAATCGTGTTTATTAGTGATGAGTGGAACTTTAGTGGGCATTTAATGGCTATAAACGCTTTGCTTCAGGATAGAGATACTGTTGATTATGTATTGAATATATCAGGTGGTAATAAAGTTTTAGCTATCGCCGCTTATGAAGTTTTCAAACAGAACAATTTGGGCATCTTTCAGGTAAATCAAACTTGTGATGCTGTTGTGTGGTTGAATAATCCCAACGAGATAGGGGAAATAAACTTAGAAGATCATCTGACAATTGAGCGGTATTTTCAATTGCAGGGCGTTGCAGTTACAAATATGCAAGTGACGAAGGTTTCTTATGACGCGCAACGAATAGGAAAGCGATGGGTTAAACGCGCTAGGTATTTGACTAAGGGGTTAGCATTACTTAATCACTTAGCATCAACGGCAAATAATCTAAAGCTATGTTCTCGCCGCTTATCCAGTCAAGAGTATTATAATGCTCAACTTCAAGAGTTAGTGGGGTCTTTGGAATACTACCAGATGGTTAGGTTGGAAAAAAAACGCTTAATATTTTCAAGTGAAGAGGCTAGAGCATTTTGTAATGGGTTTTGGTTGGAAGAATATGTTTTTTCTGAGTTAGATAAAATAGCAACAGAAAGTGACTATATACAAAATGTTGCCAGAGGCGTTGAAGTCGTTTGGGATTATGGTAATAGTACTGTTAGAAATGAACTGGATGTTGTTTTTTTAGCAAATAACTGTTTATTTATTATAGAGTGTAAAGCTAGGAACTTTTTAGCGCAAAGGAAGAGTGGAATTAATACTATTTATAAAATGGAAGCTTTGCTGCATAGGCTAGGGGGAAAAAATACCTGTGGAATTATAGCCTCATTTGGAAGCTTTAATAGACATAATAAAGAGCGTGCAAGATTGATGGGGCTTTACATTTTGGAAGCAGAAACGCTGTTGGATCTGAAAACACATATCTTAGGTATTTTACGAGATATTGAGCAGTATTAAGTCAATTCGTATTTGTGAATATCACATTAAATCTAGGGAGACTGTAAAAGATTCTGTGTAACCGCCTACTCTTAATGTTAACAATGTATAAGGATAGGCCATTATGGTGACTCAAAAAGAACTCGAAGCCTTTGCTAAAAAAGCCGCCAAGGGCATTAAAACAGAAAAAGACCTCAATCAATTTGCACAAATGCTCAAAAAGGTCACGATTGAAACAGCTCTTAATACAGAGTTAGAAGAATACTTAAATGATAGCAAACAAGCCCAACCTACCGAAAAAAACAGTCGAAATGGCTACTCCTCAAAG
>NZ_AUAF01000015.1 GCF_000428585.1 Zooshikella ganghwensis DSM 15267
ACACGCTAGGCAGCGATAACGTTTTCGGGCAATTTGCTTTTGATGATTACCATTGCCTTCTACTTGTTGAGACTGGCAGTGAGGGCAGCTGACGCCATCAGGCCAACGTCTCTGACGAATAAACTGGTAGCATTGCTCATCATTTACCAGTTGTTTGATATTGATCATTCTTTGCTTATTACTGACTTAATTTACCCAAATAGACGTGCATAATACATCTTTGGTTGTATTATATGCTACCCCCTAGGAATCCATATAGAGCCTAAAATTTTATACTTATTTATCAGAAGGCTCTTCGTCCAGAAAGTAAAAATCTAAATTTATAGTGTAGGGCCTTATTTGGTCATGATATACATAATGTGGGGAAGAAGCATTTTCTTCAGTTTTACAAAATCCAACATACACATCACTACTATTGTCATACACAGGCTCTTTCCAACAGTAGCTTACCCGATTTGGATTTGGGTAACCAAACTTTTGACCACTCTCAAATTCTCGATCGAAATAGTTGATTGTAAAGCCTCCTGCGCTAATATCCCTATCATAAAATCTAATACTTAAGCTATAAATAGTGTCACTACAACGATTGATATTATGATCAACTTGTTGAGGAACACTAATAATATACTCCTTTCCTAAATCTATTCCATAATATTCAACCTCATATCGCCTAGGGATCATTTTTGGATTTTCACTCAAATCTTTACGAGCCAAACACTTTCCCCCAGAAGATGACCACTTTACATATGCTTTTACATACCAACCTTTTGTTTTTTTGCCTTTAACTGTTAATAAATTATTTTTTAAGTCAATACCCCATATTTTTTCATCTAATTTACCAATATAAATATTTCCATTTCGATAATAATCATCCGGCATACCTTTAGTCCACCTAAACTTTATCGATTCCCCAAACCAACCTACTATACAAGATATAACTATACTAATAGTTACAAAACACCACCATAAAGCTTTCTGGTTCTCTCTTAAGCTATTCCAAAGGCTCTTCATCTAAAAAACAAAAATCTAAATTAATAGTATATGGTTTTATTTGATCGTAATAAACATAACTTGGATCAGGTCCATTCACCTTTGTTTTACAAAAGCCAACTAGAGTATCATCACCAAACACACTATTATGATTTTTCCAACAGTGACTTTTCCTTTTTTGGTTTGGGTAACCTACCCTGCCTTTAGATACAGGAATATTCCTTCCATAATATTTTATTGCAAGCACACTAATACTAATTTCACTATTGTAGAAATAAACATAAATTTCATCTATCTCATCATTACACTTATTAATATCGTGATTAACTTGTTGAGGAATCCTAATAGTATACTCCTCTCCTAAATCAATCCCGTAATACTCTGAGTTATATCTACTTGGTATCATTTCAGGTTTTTCGCTCCAATCCCTCCTTGTTGAGCACTTACCTCCAGATGAAGACCACTTTGCATATACCTTAACATACCAGCCTTTAGTTTTTTTACCTTTAACCGTCAATAAGTTATTTTCAAGGTCAACTCCCCACACTGTTTCATGAACATCCTTTATATAAATATTATTCGCACGATAATATTCTTTAGGTATACCTTTAGTCCACCAGAACTGTATATCATTACCAAACCAGCCTATTATACAAGCTACCAATATACTAGCAACCAAAGAAAGCCAATAAATTTTTTTATTAACTTTATTTAAGTTGATCATAAATCGAATCCTTATCAAGATTTTTGACTACCAACATATCTTCAGGAATCCCTCCAATTAAAATTTTGTCAAACAATGCAATATCAGATTCGATCTTATTAATTTGCGTTATGTAAAAGTCAATTTCCAAGTCTAGCAAATGCTGTTTTTCCTCAAGACTCTTGCGTAACTCTGCACGATTATCAATTGTATGTGGACTTCGCAATGATGCACGCAATGCACTAATACTTTCCTCACCTATACCCTTCATTTTATTAACGAAATTTACTAAGGTTTTTTTCGTTTGCAACAAATGATTTATTGCAAACTTTAAATCATGTTTATATTTATCATCTTGTTTAAGAAGCTTCTTCAAAACATACTGCATATTTAGTATATAACCATCTGGCATACTATGATTTTTACCTGATTCGATAATCTCTTCGATTGGATCTAAATTTAACTGTTGCAAAGTAGCTTTATCTATAGTTAACAAACCATTCCCCATTTCAGGACTGAAAAAATTATCTAAAACCTTTATCCCTTCTTCAATTAAATTATCTCCATCCGTTCGCAAGTCCTGTCCATATTGCTGATGTGCTAGGTAATACATTAGTGTTGCTAACCCTTGATGAGTCAAACCCAGGCTTTGTAATCCAATGATAAAGTGACTATTTTCAATAGTTAGTATTTGCTGTAACTGTCCATGGTGAAGATAATGATCTTCACCCATATTTTTCATATCCAGTACCGTTTTACCTGATGATGCTATCGTTGACATCGTACTTGATAATGCAACAACGGGAATCGAAAAAGGATTTGTAACACCATTTCTTACAAAGTGTTGTAAAATTATTTTTTGTCTTTTTACAAAGCTCACTAAATCTGAAAGCCCACCACTAATACTTTGAAAAGGTACCATAGGCACCATATCTCTATTGTTAACATGACGAAAATGGGGAATTGATTTATAACGTTCAACAAACCGTCTAGTACCCACCCTAGGGCTTCCATAAGTATATAATACAGGCATATTAAATAACTTTTTTTCCTGAATAATCGCTCCCATAAGTGTTGCTGCAGCCCCACCAAGGCTATGTCCGGCTATAAAACAAAAACTAACTTGCTCTTTATGTCTTAGTAAGTACTGCTCTATAGAACCCCAAATTGATTTTACATAGTGATTAAATCCTTTATGAACACGCGGAGCATTACTATCTATAAAAGGAACCCACTCATCTAATAATTTATCTTGTCTAGACTGAGCAGGAACAAATGGTACTTGCTCAGCATCTCCATCAGTAACAACATCTTTAAATCCAGGAGAATCATAAATAATATTTAATGATTTTGTAACTTTTGTATCCTGATCAATATTCAGTAAATACCTAGCAATAATACCTGGAGCTATTTCTATTGCTAACTCACTATTTATAGGTTTACCCCAAACCACTTCTAATTTATTTAGCTGCCACTCTGATCCTTCTGTACCTCTTACAAAAATAATCACCCGTTTACCTTGACAAATAATTAGCGCTTCGGCTCCAACAAGCTTATTTATAAATAAACGGGGGAACATCATACGATCTGCAAATGGGGCTGTTTCTAATAAAAAATTAAACTTCTGGGTGTTTATTAACTCTGTTTTTTGGTGCCGCGCTAACTTGGTTAATACATCTTGCAAAGATCCTATATTATTGCTTTTCTCGTTTTCTCCCCAATCAGAATATACCCATAAGCAGCCCATACCCATGTTATAGGCATTAATATAATGATAATCTCGACTATCCACTAAAATAGGAACATATGACACTAGCGATTCAATCTCAATACAGTGTCGTTGGCATACTGCCAAGCCATCAATTTCTGTATTTATACCGCCAAAGTATTCATCCGCAGTTTTACTAATAAACGATTCTTCGTCAACTAATCTCCCACCATCATCGATATCTACTAATAATGCATTTTTTATATCTTCAGGATAGGCATGAAACTGGTATTGCCACGAGGCTGGTCGATTTTCCAACCATTCGCGTACTGGTTCTGTACCTGCCTCTTTTTTCAAGCGGCGGGCACAAATTAAATCCCAGACCTTTAGTATTAACTTATAGCGTGTATCAACCAGTTTAGTTTTATAAATAACGCCATCGGCAGGAATAAAGTCTTCGAATAATTGCTTTTGATTTGAACTAAGCAGTTGATAGTAAACACCTTTATAAGGTTCATTTTTTTCATCAACCACTCGTATTTTTATCCAACGTTGCTTAGATTCTTCATCATAAATCTCTGGCTCTATCTTCTTTAGACCTTCACCTTGAAAGTGTTTTGCCTTTTGCCCAGTGAGCTTGGCACGATTAAGTGAATAATTACCAGAGAAATCTTTATCTGCTTCCATAGGAGCTGCAGGAGTAGCTGCCGTGGCTTGCTGTGCACCACTTGCAGAGCCACCCCCCAAATTATAACTTGGGCCATTAATATATACACCACTGTGATCAATTTTTATAAAACTTCCACCAGCGTAAAAAACTACCTCTCGATCTGATTCAATAACAATTTTATGGCCGCTTGTTACTTGCCACTCCTGTCCCGCATCCAGTAGATGATCACCATCTATTTGACTGTGTTGAGTATCACCTACTCGGTGGTGAATGTCTCCTTTCACCACTCTTTCATGCTGCTGATCGACTTTCAGGTGATTGTCTTGTTTTATTTTTAAATAATGATTATCAACAATTTCATGATGTCGCATTTCCACTACTTCTTCACGACTGTCATTCTTGACACGAAGATCACTGTCTTTCTCTCCATGAATGCGTATTTGCTCAGCGCCTTGTTTATCTTCAAAACTTAACTCATTGTACCCACCACTACCGATAGTGGAGTCTGTACGAAATCCTGAACGAGTTTTATGCTTAGGCAATGGGTATGGAGGATTTTTGCGTCCATTGTAGACGACACCTGTCACTACAGGCTGGTTAACATCTCCATGTAAATAATCAATGGTGACTTCCTGCCCAATACGAGGTATTAACAAAGCCCCCCACTGCTTTCCAGCCCAGGTTTGCATCACCCTCATCCAACGAGATGAATACTCATTATGCTGGCCCAGTCGATCCCAATGAAATTGAGCCTTTATACGACCAAAACGCTCAGTGTAGATTTCTTCACCTTTCGGCCCTGTCACTACAGCAGACTGTTTACCTGGCATTTTGGGTGCTTTTGCTTTTATCGGAGGGCGAAAAGGTACTGTTTTTGGAATCCACAGACTATGGTTTCGATACCAACTACCCTCTTCAGATGTTGCATACTCATCTTGCCCCTGAGGCTGCTCTCCCTCATGCATTACCTGACATATGATGTACGATTGATTAAGTGTGGTTCTGGGGTGACGCTCCAAATCGACCACATAGCCGGGGAGCAAACGACGGCAGGTACTCTGTGCATTGATCTTTTCAGCAAAAGTATTAAATGCCTCTAGGCGGAGTTGAGCATAACGCTGTCCTTGCTCAGGCAACTGGTAACCACCAGGAAATTGATAGTCAACAAGTGACTCATCACCTTGACTGGCTGTGACGTATAAATCCAGATTTGGTTTGGTAAAGTTATAGTCATCCAGCTCAACTTTACCGATAGTACGTTGGCAGGTGTAGTGTAATTCATCAACAACTTCATAATCTGGCACTAAACCTGTTTTTCCATGAAATTCTACAGACTCACCTTCAATAGGCCCAAAAGCAGCATTATGATCAGATAATACTAAACAGTGACTATCAACTTGGTGTTCAAAAAAATAAAAAATTCCCTCTTGTTCTAACAGGCGGGATATAAAATTAAAGTCTGTTTCGTTGTACTGGACAATATAATCATGTGGCTGATAGTTACCGGTCAGCTTTTGAATAAAGTCATCTTTCTCTATAAACTCAGCCACCTCCAGTACTTGCTTTATAATTTCTGGAATAGTTAATGCCTGAAATATTCGGCAATCAGTTCTTTTCGTCAGATACCATAGCTTTGGAATAAAATCGAATGAGTATTCTGTATATTTATCCGCTGTTTTTCCCTGAGCAAACTGATTAATAATGCCATTTACCTGTCGCTCAAAATCTTCTCCTACTATTGTTAAAGTGACAGGCTGAAGCAACATGCTAACTGGATCAATATTATCATTAATGCTTACGGCATTTATTGAGTAATGAAATAGTTGAGAAACTCCTTCATGCCCAATAAATGAGGTAACATTCAAAGTGTCTGTTAATGAAGGAATCTTAAGATAGAAAATCGTTTCGTTTGCCGCTAGTGACATCAAATCTACCTATGGTAATACAGAGATGCTTGGCGATACCCTTCGTTTTAGGTATACCTTTCTCAATTATAGGTAAAAATACATATATTGATGCGCTTGAAGTGCGCTTAAAAAACAGAAGGGAAATACAACAAATTTTGTTGAATACCACTTAGATTACTAACTGTTGTATGTATTCTAGTACAATCAAACCAACGTTATGACCATATATACCATTAATAATTAAAATCTTGCATAATTAGACACTAGACTTATAAAGTAGCCTATCGAGAGTAAGGTTAAAATTTCAGGCAAATGCAACCAACCTGACGCGGTTATTTGCTAGCTTTATACCGATAGCAAACGTAACGCCTAACTTGTTTTGGGTATTCGAGGCATTAAAAAGTGACACGACTTTAGGAGTATCATGAACACTCAAGGTTCCCTGTATATCATCTCTGCGCCGTCTGGTGCTGGTAAAAGCAGCTTGGTTGCAGCCTTGGTTAAGAGCGTCCCCCAGATTCGTGTATCCGTTTCCTATACCACGCGTGCTAAACGGCCAGGTGAAGAGGATGGCGTTAATTACAACTTCATCACTCAAGCAGAGTTTCAGCAAATGCTCGCTGATGGTGCTTTTCTAGAGCATGCGGAGGTATTCGGCAATTACTATGGCACCTCTGAACAGTGGGTCAATGAGCAATTAGCAAGCGGTACTGACATTATTCTGGAAATAGACTGGCAGGGAGCCCAACAAGTTCGCCGTTTACGACCTGATGCGTTGTGTATTTTTATTATGCCGCCCAGTCGTGAAGCGCTGTTGGAACGCTTAAATACACGTGGACAGGATAATGATGAAGTGATTGCCAGACGTATGGCTGAAGCTGAGAGTGAAATGGCTCACTTTGTAGAATATGACTATCTGATTATTAACGATGAGTTTTCGCAAGCACTTAGCGAACTTGAGACCATTGTAAAAAGTCAAAGATTAAAAGTAGACAAACAACAGCTCAAACATGAACAGCTATTGCAAAAACTCTTGTCATAGACAATGGTG
This sequence comes from Zooshikella ganghwensis DSM 15267, assembly GCF_000428585.1. GTDB lineage: Bacteria > Pseudomonadota > Gammaproteobacteria > Pseudomonadales > Zooshikellaceae > Zooshikella > Zooshikella ganghwensis. The sequence continues at coordinate 7,030 of NZ_AUAF01000015.1, forward strand.
ATTCAGTAAACTGTCGGGTCCTTCAGACCGCCTGAAATACTGAATTACCTCGCTTATGGAGATTCTTAATGGCTCGAGTGACTGTAGAAGACTGCTTAGATAATGTTGATAACCGCTTTCAACTGGTGATGGTTGCCACTAAACGTGCACGCCAGTTAGCTACAGGTGGAAAAGATCCCAAGCTGGATTGGGAAGACGATAAACCCACAGTTATGGCACTACGGGAAATTGCTGCTGGCTATGTGAGTCCTAGTATTTTAGATGAACCGAAAGAAGATGATCAGGATGTAGCCTTTTCACTTTCAGGAGGTGCTTAATTGGGATAACCCAGATGTATACCCTTCACGGATTATTTTTAGGGTGTTTTGCCTGTGCATTTCAGCTCAGGGCGCGAGCATATATCAAACAGTTGATTTCTATCGCTGAAATCAACTTTCCCCAAAAATTGCTGAAGGAACTTACCCCGCTTCCCACACCCAGAAACACATTCCATTATGGATGCAGTTTGATCACAGGAGGCGGGCCTTGTCGAACATTTTAAACTTAGCGCAAAAGCTTCAGTCTTACCTTTCACCACAGCAGGTTAATCAGGTTCGTCGCGCCTATTTTTATGCTGAACAAGCACATGATGGTCAACGGCGCCGTAGTGGAGAACCTTACATCACTCATCCCCTGGCGGTTGCAACTATATTAGCCGAAATGCATATGGATCATCACAGCCTGATGGCTGCCATGTTGCATGATGTCTTAGAAGATACGAGTGTTGATAAAGACGCTATTTCAGAACAGTTTGGTGATACCGTCGCACAGCTGGTGGATGGCGTCAGCAAACTTACCCAGATTCCATTTGAGTCCAAAGCAGAACAACAGGCAGAAAATTTCCAGAAAATGGCTTTAGCCATGGCTAAGGATATTCGCGTCATATTGGTTAAGCTCGCTGACCGCTTACATAATATGCGCACTCTGGGAGTGTTACGCCCAGATAAACGACGGCGTATTGCCAAAGAAACCCTGGAAATTTACGCACCTATCTCCAATCGCCTGGGTATGAATAATATCCGAGTAGAATTTGAAGAGCTGGGCTTTTCTGCCATGTACCCAATGCGGGCAGGATTAATTCGAGAGGCTGTCGTCAAAGCCCGAGGCAACCGCAAGGAAATTGTTCATAAAATTCAACAGGCTATCGCTAAACACTTAGAGGATCATGGGCTGCGTGGCCGAGTACTCGGACGGGAAAAACACCTCTACAGCATTTATAAAAAAATGCGTAACCAGCGGAAGTCGTTCTCTGAAATAATGGATGTGTACGCCTTCCGTATTATTGTTGATACAGTGGATAGCTGCTATCGCGCACTAGGTGTCGTACACAATCTTTATAAACCATTTCCTGGTCGCTTTAAGGACTACATAGCTATTCCTAAGGCTAACGGCTACCAGTCATTACATACCACGTTGTTTGGCATGCATGGCGTACCTATTGAGATTCAAATCCGAACTCAAGAAATGGATGATATGGCCAATAAGGGTATTGCCGCTCACTGGTTGTATAAATCTGGTGAAGAGGCCCTGCTTGGCAGCCATGCCCGTACCCGACAGTGGTTAAAAGGAGTCCTTGAGCTACAAAAAAATGCTGGGGACTCTTTAGAGTTTATTGAAAACGTTAAAATTGACTTATTCCCCGATGAAATTTATGTGTTTACCCCCAAAGGCAACATCATGGAGCTACCCAAAGGTTGTACTCCTGTTGACTTTGCCTATGCTGTTCATACCGATGTTGGCAGCACATGCGTAGCCTGTCGTATTGATCGTCAGCTAGCTTCCCTCAGCCAACCGTTACAAAGTGGGCAGACCATAGAAATCATCACCGCTCCAGGTGCACGTCCAAACCCTGCCTGGCTGAATTTTGTCGTGACTGGTAAAGCACGATCTAATATCCGTCACTTTTTGAAAAATCAACGTCACTCAGAGTCTGTTGAGCTTGGTAAGCGTTTACTGAATAAAGCACTATCAGGATACAACCTTACTGTTGAAAAACTATCAGACGACCAAAAACAAAATGCACTTTCCCAGTTAAAGCTGCCGTCATTTAGTCAATTATTGGAAGAAATTGGCTTAGGTAATCGCATGAGCTATTTGGTGGCACGACACCTGGTGAGTGAAGTTGCACCTCCCGAAGAAGAAACAGTAACGCATACGAGTAGTCAGCCACTGACAATTCGCGGTACCGAAGGAATGGTTGTCTCGTTCGCCAAGTGCTGTCACCCTATTCCGGGGGACCCCGTTGTAGGCCATGTCAGTGCTGGTCGTGGCATGGTGATTCATACAGAATCCTGTCGCAATATCAGCGATATCAGGCACAACCCAGAGAAGTGCCTTGAAGTAGCCTGGGATAAAAATGTTTCCGGTGAGTTTTCTGTTGAGTTAAGAGTAGAGTTGGAACACCAGCGAGGTATCGTCGCTACACTTGCCACAACAGTGAATGCGACAGATGCCAGTATCGAAAAAATCAGCATGGAAGAGCGCGATGCTCGCTTTAGCGTAATTCACTTACTTATTAGCGTACGTGATCGAGTGCACCTAGCCAGAACGATCAAGCGTCTTCGAGCTATTAAAGGGGTCTCTTCTATCATTCGAATAAAAGGGTAATTGACCTCTTGTTTTCCATTATTACCTTTAGGTTTAAACAGAAGGATTTTCCATGAGCAACAAGCAAGTCATCACTACAGAAAAAGCTCCAGCGGCCATTGGTACTTACTCTCAAGCAATTAAAGTGGGCACCACCGTGTATTTGTCTGGTCAGATTCCACTCGATCCAACCACAATGGAAGTCGTAAGTAACGATGACTTTGCAGCTCAAGCAACACAGGTTTTTGAAAATTTGCAAGCCGTTACTGAAGCCGCAGGTGGCTCACTCAATGATATTGTCAAACTCAATATCTTCATGACAGACCTGAACAACTTTGCCACCGTAAATGAAATTATGGCTAAGTACTTCCAAGCACCTTATCCAGCTCGTGCGGCTATTGGCGTTGCTGAACTACCTAAAGGAGTGATGGTAGAAATGGACGGTATTATGGAACTGGTTGAGTAATCTTTGTTTTACTGCTGCTCGCAACAGCAGCAGTATCCTTCCAATATAAGCCTCTCACTCCCTTCAATATTTACCATTTAGCTTATTCTGCAAGTGCAGACTACTCTATTTAAAATCATTTGTTACCTTTGTTAGTCTCCACATGCAAAGCCGTTACTTGAGAAAACTGAGGAGTTTATCCAGCAAGCTACTCATAGGTTTTATCATTAATACTTTTGGCTGTGCGTTATTTAATACTAACCTTCAAGCCTTTGAGATGGTGCATATCGGGTTTGGTCAAGATAAACCCCCTTATGTCATCAATGAAGAAAGTGGCTTGGAAATTGATCTGGTAAAAGCGGCATTTGCCACCCAAAACACAGAAGTTGTGATACGGTTATTTCCGAGGAAAACACTTTATCAACAAGTCAAAAAGCGGCTTGATGGGGCTTCATCACTTACCACAAAAGCAAATGATGGTTTATTTTACTCAACACCTTACTTAGTTTTTTTTAATGTACTGGTGACCAAGACAGAGAACCATATTATTGCCAACAATGTTGCTGACTTAGCAGGATTACGTATTAGTAGCTGGCAAGGTGCATCTCACTTACTCGGTCCTGAGCTACAAAACCTCATTCATCAAAACCACCAAATACCCACAACCTATCATGAAGTAAATGCTCAAACTCAACAAATCAGTATGCTACTCACAAATAGAGCTGATGCTCTTATTATTGATAGAAACATTTTTCGCTGGTACTGGCTAAAGCTGCCAGACACCGATAAGTTTGAATACAATATCCATCAAATTTTCCCTAGAACATCTGTTTACCAAGCAGCGTTTCGAACAGAAGAGCTTCGTGACCGGTTTAATGCTGGCTTAATTGCTATTCGTAACAATGGTACATAAGACGCTATTTGGCAGTCTTATTTTGATGGGGAAACATCTACCAAATAGGGCCTCCAAATGATAGTTTGTTGGCATTCCTAGTTATAGCAACGCTTGGTAACCTTCTTTATAGCTTGGATACTTGAACTGATAGCCACTATCAAGCACGCTCTGGTTACTACATCGCTTACTTCCACCTCGTCCCATGGCAACGTCCTTGCTTGGTGTAACGCCGAGCTGCTTAGCCAGCCAAAGCGTTACCTCACGTAGCGGCACCGGCTGATTATCCACACCTATATAACAATCCTGTAAAGGCTGGTCCATACAGTCGAGTTTAATTAAATGCATTAACAAACCAACACAGTCTTCAATATGAATCCGGTTGCTGATGGGATTCGTGTCTTCAGAACATACTTCACCTGACTGTACTTTTTTTATCAACCGCTCACGACCAGGGCCATAAATACCTGCAAAACGCACAACTGTTGTAGGATAAGAAACCTTCTCAAGCAACTGTTCAGCTTTCTGCATAACCACCCCAGCAAAATGTTTAGGGCTGATAGGCGTTGCTTCAGTTACAACTTCGCCAGCACGCTGCTCATATACACTGGTACTAGAAATAAAGAAAACTCGCTTAGGAGGGTTACCCTGCAACTGTTTTAATACATTGTGTAAACCAGTCACATAGGCTGATTCATAGCCTTCCTCAGTGTAAGCAGAAGCAGCCAAGCAATAGACGACATAATCAAAGGTTCTTGCTGGCCAGCATGATGCAAGTGATGTCATACAACTGACATCACACGAAACAGTCTTCAGCAACGAAGGTAATGCATTTTTTGTACGTCGAAGCCCATAAACCTCATGCCCTTGCTCACTTAGCTGGATACCTAAACGAGTGCCAAGGTCGCCACAGCCCACAATTATGATAGATTTACGATGCATATCAGGTCCAAATAGCTTAAAATTACCTACTATAGATAAGTAGCTAATTAATTTTATCAATCAAATATTTGTAGTGTATGACTTTCCACGGCTCGATGACAAAAGAAAAATACTTTTCTTTTTTTCTATTTCTGTGGATAAAAAAACGTTATGACTACACTAAGTTGTCAGTAATGTGAATATAAATTAGATCAAGTACAGTAAGCGCTATGACACTAACAGAACTCCGCTACATTGTGACCCTTGCTCAAGAGCAGCACTTTGGACGTGCAGCTGAACGCTGTTTTGTTAGTCAACCCACATTAAGTGTGGGCGTTAAAAAACTAGAAGACGAACTAGGCATTGCGATTTTTGAACGTACAAAAAATGCCGTACGTGTAACACCTATAGGTGAACGTATAGTAGAGCAAGCCCAAAAAGTACTTGAAGAAGCCGCAACCATTAAAGAGATATCCACTGCCGGTAAAGACCAGCTCACCACGCCTCTTCGCATTGGCGCGATTTACACGGTAGGCCCTTATTTATTTCCACATTTAATACCGCAGCTCCATGAACTAACGCCCTCAATGCCGCTTTATATTGAGGAAAACTTTACAGCAGTACTGCGCCAAAAATTACGTAAAGGTGAGCTTGATGTCATTATCATTGCCCTACCGTTTACTGAACCAGATGTCGTTACACTATCCTTATTTGATGAACCATTCACAGTGTTATTGCCTGCCGAGCATGCTTTAACCAAGCAACAGGAAATCTCACGAGATCAGTTAGCCGAAAATAAGCTATTGCTACTTGGTGAAGGCCATTGCTTCCGTGACCAAATCCTCGAAGCCTGCCCCGCCCTGACACAAAAACGTGTTAATCACACTGAAGGCTTACAGACTGATATTGAGGCAAGCTCACTTGAGACTATACGGCATATGGTGGCTTCTGGGATGGGTATTACTGTTCTGCCCTTGTCTGCCGCTGACAACAGTCACTACGCTGACGGTATTTTGACCACCCGATCTTTCACCTCGCCAGCACCTTTTCGGACTATTGCTCTAGCCTGGCGTGTTAGCTTTCCACGTCCTAAAGCCATTGATTTACTGTCGCAAGCTATTCGTCAGTGTGCTGTCAAAGGTGAATGTAAAGCAACAGATGACGCTGTCACCACGAGTGGTGCATCACCTTCAGATAAAGAAAGGAATAAAGGAAAAGCATCCATTTAGTTAACGTAATCAATAATGGAAAGCACCCCCTCACAACCACCACTACATCAAGTACCCATCAGTGCACTTTCCGGTATAGGTAGCAGCACAGCGGCTAAACTACAACGGTTAGGAATAAGTTCTATTCAGGATTTGCTCCTCCATTTACCCTTTCGTTATCAAGATAGAACACAGATAACCCCTATTAACCTACTTCAGCCCAGCGCTGAAGTCGTTATACAGGGCACCATCCAAAGTGCGCATTTAACACCCGGTAAGCGTCGAAGTTTAATTGTAAAAATAAAGGATGATTCTGGCTGCAGTTTACAGCTTCGCTTCTTTCATTTTGCTGCTGCCCAAAAACAGCAGTTTCAGTCAGGCCGGCTTATCCAGTGTTTTGGAGAAGTTCGACGTGGACAACACGGGTTAGAATTAATCCATCCAGAATATGAATTTATTAATACATCTACCGCTTCACTCTCTCCCTCTGCTGACATGGCGGCATTAACACCCGTTTACCCGACAACAGAGGGGTTAACGCAAAAAAAAATACGTCAGTATTGTCAGCAAGCACTCAAATACCTACCACAACTTAAAGAGTTATTACCTGATGAAGCAGCTCTCCCTCCTCAGCTAATGCCTTTGAGCCAAGCAATAACAGTGCTGCACAACCCACCACCGTCCACCAATATCAGTCAACTTGAACAAGGTAGTCATCCAGCTCAACAGCGCTTATGCCTAGAAGAGCTGTTGGCTCACCATTTGAATTTATTGAAATTACGTTTTACTAAACGACAATTAAAAAGTGCACCATTGCCCGCCGATACCCAGTATATTCCAGGTTTTTTAAGCTGCCTGCCCTTTGCACTCACCCAAGCTCAACAGAAAGTATATGATGAAATAGCCACTGATTTGGCTCACCATCACCCTATGCTGCGTTTAGTGCAAGGTGATGTTGGATCAGGCAAAACGGTAGTCGCAGCACTTGCAACGTTACATGCCATCGCCAATGGTCAACAAGCTGCCATTATGGCCCCTACAGAAATACTGGCTGAGCAGCATCTGGAAAACTTCTCGAACTGGTTCACGCCACTTGGTATCAGCGTCTGTTGGCTTACTGGAAAAATGTCTACTAAAGAGCGAAACACTGCACTTGAAGCCATTCAATCTGGTCAAGCACAACTGGTGGTAGGCACACATGCACTTTTTCAAGAGCATGTTTTATTTCATCAGCTGGCACTGGTTATTATTGATGAACAACATCGCTTTGGTGTTCACCAACGCTTAGCCTTGACACAAAAAGGCGAAAGTAATCAGTATACTCCTCACCAGCTTATTATGACCGCAACCCCCATTCCCAGAACCCTCGCCATGAGTGCTTATGCTGATTTAAATTGCTCTGTCATTGATGAATTGCCCCCAGGAAGAACCCCCGTCAATACTGTCGCGATACCTGATACTCGTAGACCCATGGTTATACAACGAGTACAGCATGCAATCCAAGAAGGGCGACAGGTTTACTGGGTTTGCACGTTGATCGAAACGTCTGAGGCAATAGAAAGTCAAGCTGCAGAAGAAACGGCTGAGCTTCTTAAAGAACAATTACCAGGAATTCGGGTTGGATTAATTCATGGCCGAATGAAAGCCAATGAAAAGGCCGCAGTAATGGCAGCATTTAAAGAGGGTAACCTTGATTTATTAGTCGCCACAACTGTTATAGAAGTCGGTGTCAATGTTCCCAACGCCAGCTTAATGATTATTGAAAACCCAGAACGTTTAGGGCTTGCCCAACTACATCAATTACGTGGCCGCGTTGGCCGTGGCTCAGTTGCCAGTCATTGTGTGTTGTTGTACCACCATCCTCTATCACATCAAAGTCGTGAACGTTTAAGTATTATGCGCGAAACCAATGATGGCTTTTTAATTGCCGAAAAAGACTTACAGTTAAGAGGTCCCGGAGAAGTATTGGGTACACGTCAAACAGGTGTCGCCAACTTAAAAATTGCTGATATTCTACGTGACCAAGCACTATTACCCACAGTGCAACACATCGCCCAATTATTATTAACTCATTATCCTGAGCGCGTCGATACCATTATTGAGCGCTGGTTAGATCAAGAAGTAATAAACTACGCAAGGGTATAAATCAGGTTACATATAAGTTGCATATAAATAAAATTTCGCGAAGAGTATACCGGGATAAAAACCACATAATAAAATTCTACTCTTATACATATCTACTATGAGAGCAAACTAAAAAAACAAAATTAACCTCGCCTTTATTAAAAATATTCTTCTTTGGTGTAACAGTTACTATTTTCTCACCTTAAATAAAATTAGTCTAAAAAAACAAATTAATTATAAGCACCAACAATACTCTTTGTTTTTTCACCAAATTATTGTGACTTTATTCCGGTAATAGTGTTACCGGTAAATATATGGACACCTTTAAAAAAGCACATTTATAAAGGAATCCACATTACAAAGAGTAAACACCCAATTTGAAAAGCGAGATTTACACCCATTAACAGGGCTTAGCCAATGAAAGATAAGTCACCCCCTATAAAGACAATTCAACTGTCCTTATCCACATTATTTATTGCAGTAGCAAGTGTCGTTCATGCCGCACCCGAACAGCTTGTTATCAATCCCAACTACCAACAGGCAAAAAATTCAAAACCGACACAGGAAATAGTCGGTGGACGAGAGTCAAATTTTGCAGAACGAAAATTTATGGCATGGCTTGGTGGTTGTGGTGGCAGCATTCTTAACAAGGAATGGGTTCTAACCGCAGCCCACTGTAAGGGAGTCAGAAACGTAACAGTGGGACGCTTTGACCGAACCAATAGTCGGCAAGGTGAAGTTATTCCTATTGAGCGGTTTATTTCACATCCTAGATATAACAGTCGCTCATCAGATAATGACATTGCATTAGTAAAATTAAGTCGCCCTATCAAAGCTGATGTCAGCACAATAAAGCTTGCTGATACTAATATCCATCATTCGGCAGCACAACCAGGTGCAACTTCTACTGTTGCTGGCTGGGGTAGCACACAAGCAAACTTCAGAGGAGCACTTCCGAACAAGTTACGCGAGGTTGATGTACCGATTGTCTCTCAACAAGAATGTCAGCAGGCTTATTATGGACTGACAGATAACATGGTTTGTGCGGGCTATCGCCAGGGTGGAAAAGACTCATGTCAAGGTGATAGCGGCGGACCACTTTTTGTGAAATGGTATAACACCTTATACCAAGTTGGCGTTGTTAGCTTTGGTTCTGGCTGTGCTCGACCAGGCTACCCTGGCGTTTATACCAAAGTCGCGAATTATAATGACTGGATTAAAAAATACGTAGAACTGGATACTACCCCTAACCCAGATCCAGGTACACCTGATCCGAGTGATCCTGACGACCCTAACAAGCCAGATCCTAACGATCCAAGTGACCCTAATGACCCTGATGGTCCTGGCTGGCCCGATCCAAACGATCCTGATTCACCGGACCCAAATGATCCAAGCGACCCCAACGATCCTGATGGGCCTGACTGGCCAGATCCTAATGATCCAAGTGACCCCAACGATCCTGATGGGCCAGGTTGGCCAGATGACCCTAATGATCCAGACATCCCAGTGCCACCGCAACCACCTGGTGACGGCGATGGTGATGACCCAGATATCCCTGTACCACCGCAACCACCCGGTGATGGCGATGATGATGACCCAGGTATCCCAGTGCCACCACAACCACCTGGTGATGGCGATGATGATGACCCAAGCATCCCAGTGCCACCACAACCACCCGGTGATGGCGATGATGATGACCCAGGCATCCCAGTGCCACCACAACCACCCGGTGATGGCGATGATCCAGACTGGCCAGATTCAGATGATGACTTGCCACCACCACCTCCCCCTCCATCCTACTTTTAAACTTATCCCCAGAGTTTTACTCTGGGGTTTCTGTTTTTAGTTTTTCCTACTTTTTTAAGTAACTTTTCTACTTTTTAAGTAACAGAGCATTCAATTATTTTTTCCGCTTATTTATTGTTGAATGCAAAATGGTTTCATAGTTTTTTGCCATTCTTTACTACGATCAGTAGCTCTTTGACTACACTAATTGAAAGATTTAATCGTTTAGTCGGAAAGGTACTAGTCCAATGCCTATTCCTGAGCAAGTACAAAAATTGCTGGAAAGCGAGCATATTTCATATGGTATTACAGGACATGAGCAAATTATGAGGCCAGCTAACACCCTACCACCAAACGTTGCTGTGTCAGTTGTGTTAGAGGATAATGAGGGGAAATTACAGCTTATCTTTCCTCACGATCACCTCATTGACTTAAACACTTTAAATGAGCGCTTAGGTCGAAACCTCACTGCTATTGCTCCGGAAAATCTACAGCATATTTTGCAAAGCCAAGGGGTTGATGCGCTGCCCGGTATTCCACAGCTCACTGGATTTCCAACCATTGTTGATGATCGTTTATTTGACCATAATGAGCTTTACTTAGAGTCAGGTCAGTTAGGCCACTTTATCAAGATAAGAATGGCGGATTTCAAGCAAATTTTGCAAAACGCCACGCCAATGCAGGTAACAGAAAAAATTCCAAACCGGCCACTTACTACAGATACAAATACTGATGTTAAAGAATTAACCTTAGCTGTAGAAAACTTTACCTCTCTTCGAATAAAGCAAAGACTAGAGCAAACCATTGAAATTCCACCTTTACCTGAAACAGCACAACGTATTATTCAACTTCGTGTTGATCCAAATGCAGCCGTGAAAGATCTTGTTGACATTGTGGAACGTGATCCCAGCCTGGCAGCACAAGTCGTAAGCTGGGCCTCTTCTCCTTACTATGCGGCCCCTGGTCGAGTACGCTCCATCGAAGATGCTATTGTCAGAGTACTGGGTTTTGACTTGGTGATTAACCTGGCAATTGGCCTATCGTTGGGTAAAGCTTTACAACCCCCTAAAGATCACCCCCATGGCTTCACGCCGTATTGGCACCAGGCTGCTTTTACTGCCACATCGGTCGAATCCTTAGTACGCCAAATTCCGTTAAAAAAACGTCCTGAACTCGGACTCTCTTATCTATGTGGATTACTCCATAATTTTGGTTATTTAGTGTTAGCCTATGTTTTTCCACCTTATTTTTCGCTTATTTGCCGTCATATAGAAGCGAATCCACATATTAACCATGTTGATATTGAACGGCATATTATTGGTGTATCTCGTGACCAGATTGGTGGTTGGTTAATGCAAATATGGGATATGCCTGAAGAGGTTTGCACAGCCATTCGCTACCAAAATGAGGCCGAGTATTCTGGTACTCATCAAGAATATCCACACTTATTAAATATTACTGGCCGACTATTGCGTCAGCATGGCATTGGTGATGCGCCTGACGAAGGCATTATTCCTCAATTATATGAGTATTTAGAGTTAAACCCTGCAAATGCAGCTAATGCAGTTGCATCAATTGTTGAGTGCGAAAGCGAAATTGAACAACTCAGTCAATTTTTTAAATCAGCGTAATTATCGAGGTAACCAGTATTTAGCAATCCCTTGAAACCACATTACTTGGCTTAGATCACCCGTCACAATTAATTGCTTTTCTTGAATGGCTTGCATAAAAGCAAGCTGAGAGTTTTTTGCAGTTAATACCGCAAGCCCCGTTCCTGCATCTTTGAAAGAAATGGCAAAGTCATGCTGATCGGCTACGCCTGACCGGCTCAAAATTTTCTGATTTTCTATAATAAAGTGACGAGCAACACGCTGATCATCTGTCTGAAATTGCACTGTTAATTGTTTATCATCTAATTTTTTTCGTAATTTTTCATTGCGTTTACTGGCTCGTCCCATCAATAATCCCATAACCCATAACAACAATTTCAGCTTTATCATCTTACTTCACCCATTCACTATTTCTTTTAATTTTTTACCTGCTTTAAAACTCACAGTATTGGTTGCTGGAATTTCTATTGGCTGTCCTGTTTGCGGGTTTTTTCCTATCCGTGCCTTTCGATGTTGCCTGGAAAAAGTACCAAAGCCAATAAGCACAACATCACGCTCACGACTGAGGGCCAATTGTATTTCATCCAGTATTGCAGTTAATACATGAGAAGCTTGTTCCTTCGTCATTGATGTATGATCAGCAATTGCAGAAATTAACTCTGGCTTATGCACACTCTGTCCCTCATATTTTTTTATAAGTATTATTTATTTTTTGATACCGGCCTTTTGCTAATATCCTTTTGATAGCGCCCATTAGTTTATTGTTAGCTGCTTATTTAACGCATATTTTTCTTTCACATAGCGTCCTGTTAACGCATACCCGAATAGTTTTTCATCCTTAACAAAACACGCTCTAACATCTAAACCTTCGGCATGAATCTGCCATTGCCCAGTACACCCTCTAGGTGGTGAACAAACAACAACAGGGCAAATAGGCGTTTTAACACCCACGGGCATAGGTCCATAACGTAATGGCGTAGGATGCCCTGCTAAAGTACGTGCTAATGTTTTGGCACATGCCATAAGCGGCATGACATACAACAGGACATGTCCTTCTACTTCTGCACAGTCTCCCAAAGCAAATACATCAGGTGCAGAAGTTTCCAATAAATGATTAACTTGAATACCCTCATTAACCTCAAGCCCGGCTTCAAGCGCCATTGTGATGTGAGGTTTGATACCTATTGCTGATAACACCACATCCGTATGAATAAGCTTGCCATTGGTCAGGGTCAGTTCCAGTCCGTTCTCTATACGGTTTACTTCTTCTAAACCAACGCCAAAATGAAAGCGTACACCAAGTGTTTGCAAACAACTTTGCAACGGTGCAGCCACATCAGCTGGTAACAACTTAGGCATTAAGCTATGGCTTTGAGAGATCAACTCCACATGATGTTCAGCCGCTATCAAATCATTGGCAAACTCGCAGCCCACTAAACCACTACCAATAATAGCAACACGTTTTTTACCTGATACTGCCTTGCGAAAAATCTCATAAGACTGCAAGTTGTTAACAGAGTATATCTCCTCCGTACCGTCACCTTGAACATCAAGCTGGAGTACATCAGCACCCCACGCTAAAACAAGCTGGCGATAACGAAGTTCGTCATTGCCTATCTTGATCAGGTGATGCTGAGGATCAATTGCAGTCACACGGGTATTTGTCAGGATAGTGGCATTTAACTGCTCGGCCATTTCCTGAGCATCTGCCGTATCAATTTGTTTTCGGCTCATACCAATAGACAGCATTGGCTTAGAGTAATAACGACCATCATCAGTCGTGATCAACGTAAGCGGTGAATATGAATCATGCTTTCTATATTCTTTTGCAAGGGTATAACCCGCTAACCCAGTACCAATTATAATGAGGGGTTCCATGACACACATGACCTGTTGCTTTATAAATTTTTAAAGTCAAATTCAGTCCAACATTATTCAAGAAGAATCATTTCAAAGTCTTGTTTGCATACACCACAATCAGGACAAATCCATTCTTCAGGTACATCTTCCCAGCGGGTTCCGGGGGGAATGTCATCATCAGGCCAGCCATCAGCTTCATCATAGATAAAGCCACAGACTGTACACTGCCACTTACGAAATGCTTCCATGCTCACTCGATTTCCTCACTAAACCATTATTGATGGCTAATGCCAGCATAACGTATGGTGTATAGTGGTTCCATACGCAACACATGACTCTGTTGTCATGCTATTGACCATCACTAACATGAAAGTTATTTTTCTGCTGTTTGCACCTTGCAACATCAAACCGTTTCAAGCATCCTGCTGTGAATTATGAACCTTAACCGCTATTCCAATATGCAGTTTTTTAGTGAACATTGCTGGCAGCCTACCCACAAGTGGCCTGCTCACGATCCGTTATGCCCTCACCTTAAACACTGGCTGACTCACCCAGGCTCCTTGACAGAACAATTAGCAAAACACTTCAATAGCAAGGTATCTGTTCACCTGCATAGACAACAATGGCTCACAGCAACTAAAGAAGAGCAACAGTATTTGGTTATTACCCCAGATACGTTAACCAACATCCGTGAAATTACACTGTTTGTCAGACAGCAGCCTTGCATACTGGCAAGGACTGTCATTCCCAAAGAAACACTGAGTGGTAATTACCAGGACTTGCTTACTATCAAAGAGCAGCCCCTTGGCCATTTTTTATTTGGTAATGCCAACATTATACGCTTACCACAATTTGAGCTGACAACATTAAAAACCGCTGATTTACCTATTCAGCACGACTTACCGTTACCTTCAGAACAAGTGTGGGGACGACGATCCAGATTTTTATTGAGTCAAAAGCCACTCATGATCACTGAATATTTTTTACCCTTTTTGCTTCACAGCATCGAAAACGAACAAATTGGCAAGCCAGCTGCAAGTGATATACTTACCACCTCATCGCCTTCAAACGACCATTAAAACAACGTCAATATGCGTGTAATCCAGCAACAATGGCCCCGCCTATGGGCTTACAGTCAGCTCATGCGGCTCAACCGCCCGATTGGTACCTACCTTTTACTTTGGCCGACCCTTTGGAGCCTCTGGATTGCTGCACAGGGATTACCCAATACAAGCCTGATCATTATATTTTCATTAGGTGTTTTTTTAATGCGCAGTGCAGGCTGTGTTATTAATGACTTCGCTGACCGTCACTTTGATGGGCATGTTAAACGAACACAACTACGCCCATTAATTACAGGTAAAGCCTCAGCGAAAGAAGCAATTTGGCTATTTTTTGTTTTAGTACTATTTTCTTTTCTGCTGGTTCTGCAAACGAACACTTATACTGTACTGCTATCTTTTGGTGCACTTGCACTTGCAACCTGCTACCCCTTCATGAAGCGTTATACACACTTCCCACAAGTTGTGTTGGGAGCAGCGTTCTCATGGAGTATTCCAATGACATTTTCCGCACAGACCGGAGAGCTATCAGTGACTACCTGGTTACTTTATGCCGCGAATTTGTCATGGACAGTAGCCTATGATACCCAGTACGCTATGGTTGATCGTGATGATGATTTGCAAATTGGCATCAAGTCCACTGCAATTTTATTTGGCCAGGCGGATAACCTGATAATTGCTATTTTACAGCTACTTGCATTACTGTTGATGGTGATTGTAGGCATTATCCAACAGCTTGACTGGCCATTCTATACTGGTCTAATTGCTGCAAGTTTGCTATTTATTTACCAGCACTATTTGACACATGGACGTAACAGAGAGCGTTGTTTTCTTGCGTTCTTGAATAATCACTGGGTCGGATTACTCATTTTCCTGGGCACTATGACTGCTTTTTGGTAACAGTTAGGACCATTTGGCATATCTGCTAAATGCCTAAAAGGTTTCAATCAATAGCCTTTTATTTGTCATTTAATTGTAACAAACAGTCTGTGTAATGAGTTGCTGACCCGTAGAGCGAAGAGAAGGCTTGAACATGGTTGGCAAAAAAATACTTATTGTTGATGATGAAGCCCCAATCAGGGAAATGATTGCAGTCGCCCTCGAAATGGCTGGCTATGAATGTCTGGAAGCAGACAATACACAAGATGCGCACGGTATTATCATTGACAAAAAGCCAGACCTCATTCTGCTGGACTGGATGTTACCTGGTACTAGCGGAATAGAATTGGCTCGGCGCTTACGAAGGGACGAAATGACGGCTGGCATTCCTATCATTATGCTAACCGCAAAAGGAGAAGAAGATAACAAAATACAAGGTCTAGAGGTTGGCGCAGATGATTACATCACTAAGCCTTTCTCACCACGTGAACTCGTCGCTCGCCTAAAAGCAGTTTTACGTCGTTCAGGCGCTCAAGAACCACAAGAGCCCATACGCGTTGAAGGACTTGAACTTGATCCTGTCAGTCATCGAGTGACCATCAATGGCAAGCCTACTGATATGGGCCCCACTGAATACCGCCTGCTCCAATTTTTTATGACTCATCAAGAACGTGCCTATACCCGCAGTCAACTGCTTGACCAAGTCTGGGGTGGCAATGTGTATGTTGAGGAACGTACTGTTGATGTCCATATCCGCCGCCTGCGTAAAGCACTAGGCAATGGCCATGACCGCTTGATTCAAACGGTGCGTGGCACAGGTTATCGTTTTTCCACCAAAGGTTAGTCAGCAAAGATTGGAAAACCATGCCACAACGATTGTTTTTTGGGGCAGTCATTGTAGTCATCTTTGGGCTTGCCATTGATGAGCTTGCTTGGACCCTAGTTGTAGCCTTAAGTAGTTACCTCTTCTGGACCTTGTTACAGGTTTATAAATTAAACCACTGGCTTCAGGAAAGTGAGCTCACCAATAATGAACCTCCAGAAAGTCGTGGTATCTGGGGCGATATTTTTGATGCTATTTACCGGCTACAACGAAGTCATCAAAAGTCCCGTGCGCGCTTACAAGCAGTGATTGACAGAGTCCAAGACTCAACAGCAGCACTATCAGATGCTGTAGTGATGATTGACAGCCATGGCAACTTAGAGTGGTGGAACCATGCTGCGGAAAAGCTATTAGGATTTCGCTCACCTGTAGATCGAGGTCAGCTCATCACGAACCTAATACGTGATCCTGCCTTTGGTAAATACTTTGAAGAAAAGCGCTATGCAGATCCGTTAGAAATACCCTCGCCCATTACTGAGCAAATCCATTTGCTCTTTACCATTACACTGTTTGGTCGAAATGATCGTTTACTGTTAGCACGTGATATCACACGCCTGCATAACCTTGAGCAAATGCGCAAAGACTTTGTCGCTAATGTATCCCATGAATTGCGTACACCACTAACCGTTATCCGCGGTTATTTGGAAACTTTTGCCGATAATGCTGACAGTCTTCCCGAGCGCTGGCTTCGTGCAATTCAGCAAATGCAACAGCAATCTGATCGAATGGAAAACCTGGTAAGTGATTTACTGCTGTTATCACGCTTGGAAACCAGCGATAAAATCAGTGATCCACAAGAAGTTAATATAGCAACACTGCTCACTAACATCATTAATGATGCCAAAGCACTTAGTGGGGAAAAGCAACATAGAATTAGTTTTGTCTGTAGCCCAAATGCAATTTTAATGGGATACGAACGTGAGCTACACAGTGCGTTTTCAAATTTAATTTTCAATGCCGTTAAATACACACCAGCCAAAGGTGCTATTGATGTTCACTGGTGGGAAGACGAAAAAGGTGCTCACTTGTCAGTGATGGATGATGGTGTTGGTATCGACCCTAAGCATATTCCTCGTTTGACTGAACGCTTTTATCGAGCCGATGCCAGTCGCTCTAAAATGACAGGAGGAACAGGACTGGGACTCGCTATCGTCAAACATGTTCTATTGCGACATTATGGTCATCTTGAAATCATCAGTGAATTAGGTAGAGGTAGTACATTTACCTGTCATTTTTCCACTCAGCTCTTGATGGAAAATGCAGCATAATTATCTGTTATCTGCACTCAAACTCACTTTCCTTACTTGTTAGACAATCATTTAGTCAAATCATCGCTGCTTTATGAGAAATACCCACAATGAAGTATTTTTGATGGGTCCAACCTGACCTATTAAATTCTGTACAATGCTTATACTCTCCATAAAATTCAGGATCCAAAAAAATTTCAGATAATTACATACAAGAGCTTTGTCTAACAAAATAATTAACACAAAAAAAACAATAACAAACATGTTGTATACATTTTAAATATTTATATAATGAGAATTGGATCTTAAGTCATAATATGTTGATCAGGGTTGCACTTTAGTATCATCATTTAGCCGTATTGATGCATCGCCAGTGTGATAAGTATTTTCGCTCATCACTCTTCAAGACCATTATTGTGTATAACACAACTTAAACTAGCTTAGGGTAAGCCGAAAATATATAAGACAATAATATCAGTAAACGTGAATATGGTTTATTGTCATATAAAAAGTATTAGGGGTAAAGAGCGCTGACAACAAACCCTAAAAATGGTTCGTGAAGGGTATATGATAAAAATAAGCTTTGGGCAACGTACTCAAATAGCTTTATAAAATAAAAGGCACTCGAGGAGGGGGACACATGCTGAAACAACAGGAGTAATCTCCATTCATTTATCGTAGGGAAACAGGAGATCTTTACATGGCACAGGCAAGCACACTTTCTCATGACTCTCCTTTGGTTTATCGAATACATGCCTGGGCAAAAGAGCGCTTTCCATTAGCCAACGCCTCATTAGCAATTTCACTCTACCTGGCAGTCTCAGCCATTGTCAAACACAGCTCATCTGACGCAATACCAATATGGCATGATATAGCCAACTGTTTTGCCGCTGTAAGTATTTTTTTATTATTGCGTATTTTAGATGAACATAAAGATTATAAAATAGATAACGCATTTCACGCCGAGCGAGTTCTTCAACAAGGGTATATTCGCTTATCTCACCTAAAAGTGATTGGTATTATTGCTTTCGCTATTACAGGTTTATCGAGCTTATCTGTTGAAAATAATACTGTATATACTTTACAGTCATGGTTATTAATGCTTGGCTGGCTAACCCTCATGACGTTTGAATTTTTTAGTTCAAAGTGGCTAAATCAGCATCTCCTTAGCTATAGTTTTTCTCATATGTTAATTATGCCACTTATTGGCTTGTGGTTTTACTTTCTAGCAGGCCATAACAGCATCAACATAAATTTAATTTTACTTATTATGCTCTTCTTTTTCTTCGCAGGTTTTGCATTCGAATTTGTTCGTAAAATAAAACCTGATGAAGAAGAGAATGAAAATATTCCGACTTATTCATCAGTGCTCGGTATACCACGCGCGCTCACCCTGGTTGTCTGTTGCGTATTTTCAGTCAGCCTCTTTGCTATGCTGTTAATTTATTATTTCTTAACAAGCAGCTGGTGGCTTTATACTATTATTACTAGCACCCTGTTACTAAGCTTATGGTTTCTTACTCGCTTTTTAAACTCACCTAGTATTCAAGCACGTCGATACAATGAAACTACCGTAGGCATTCATATTCTCTGTACTTTATGGATGATTATAATTTCAAGCCTGATTGGTTAACTTAATAATATATTAACAGGTAACCTCAGCAATTAACTATACAACAAGCTATATACATTAAATAAGCTTTGTAATAGTACTATGCGGAACCATGAGACTCTGACATATACCCAAATCGAATGGTTTTTAGGTGCGACCATCGAGTGATGAAATCCCATGAGCCTATATTAATAGGTGATTGGGGTGAGGAGTGAAGATAACAAAACCTAGAAATCATTCGTGAAGGGTATAATCATGCATAATCTACAATTACAAGCGCATTAAGTTACACCAAAACCATATAGCTTTTTGTCAAAAAAATAATTTCTTGAAACAGGGTATAAATAGCAGGAAAGGATGTATGACTGCCCCCAAAATTGTAATACCAAAAACGACAGACGAAGCTTTATCGCTATCAGGTACTGATTCATTAGAACGAATTCCTGCTCGTGGTCGTTACAGTGAAGAAGCAAGACAAACTCGTTTAGATTTCCTGAGAGAAAAATCGGGGCAGTTACTTAGTGGTGTAGACAAAACCTCCTTAAGAGCTGATCAACTACGATTTAATATTGAAAATTTTGTTGGCTCTGTAGAAGTTCCCATAGGGCTTTCAGGCCCACTTTTATTTAATGGACAACATGTAACCGGCACTATTTACACTCCACTAGCAACCACAGAAGGCGCTCTTGTTGCCTCCGCAACTCGCGGTGCTACCGCACTATCTAAAAGTGGCGGTGTGAATACTGCAGTATTGTCACAACGAATGATCCGTACACCTTTTTTTAAGTTTGACTGTCTGGCAAGTGCCTTACATTTTTCAGAATGGCTAAGAAAACACTTTATTACCATTAAGGAAAAAACACGACAACGCTCTCGACATGCTGAATTAATAGAACTAAAGCCTTTAATTCTCGGGCGTATGATTCATTTAAATTTTATTTACCAAACTGGTGATGCCTCTGGGCAAAATATGACAACCAGTTGTACTTGGCATGCATGTCAATGGATTTTGCAAGAGTATCAACCACGCCATACAATCGAACAGTTTTTTATTGAAGCCAATTTGGCCAGTGATAAAAAAACGTCTTATCAAAGCTTTTTATCTGGACGCGGTACCCGTGTTATTGCTGAAGCCCATATTCCAGAAAATATCTTACAGCAAATATTAAAAGTCTCTGCCAAAGAATTAGTTTCAGCTTATCAAGCAGGTATCACAGGCAGTATTCAAGCAGGTATTCCAGGCGTTAATGCCAACGTAGCGAATATCATTGCCGCTATTTTTACTGCAACAGGGCAAGATATAGCGTGCGTTCATGAGTCTAGCCTGGCTCATCTTCATATTGAACAAACGGAACAAGGAATCTATGCCTGTCTATTACTACCCGGTTTAGTGGTAGGTACTGTCGGAGGTGGTACAGGTCTTCCTCAGCAGCAAGAGTGTCTTGCATTACTGGACTGTGCTGGAAGCCATCGTTCAGCCCGCTTTGCAGAAATTATCGCAGGCTTTAGTTTATCACTGGATTTATCCACCCTATCAGCCATTGCCAGCGGTCAATTTGCTGCAGCCCACGACCGTTTAGGTAGAAACCGCCCAATAAAATTTTTACGTAAAGAAGAGCTAACGCCTGCATTTTTTCAGGAACACATGGGAGAACTCTTCAACACTCTGGAGCATATAGAAATTAGCGAAGCTCCCTGTCATGCAGAAAGTATCGTTTGCCGGTTAACAGCAGAACATACTACCAAGTTTCTGGGCTTATTACCTGCCAAGCTGTACTTCCAGCACCAGCATCAACCACTCCAGGTTATGTTAAAAATTAAGCCTACTGATGAAGAGGCAATTCATACACTGCGCACCCTCGCTCAGTTCTGTGACCCACGCTTAGCAGAAGAAATCAAACGTGCTGGCGGCACAACTTTTTTCAAAGGCTGCCACCAACGGGAGATGCAGCTTTATCAGCTGAACGACTCTCGTTTTACAAGTATTGCTCCCCAGTGCTTTGGCCAGTACCAAAACCAGTCACGAGAAATTTTCTTATTAGCACTGGAGTGGCTGGATTCATTAACACTGATGAATACTGTTGATGACCTGGCAGGCTGGCATGAGTCGCATATCATGGCAGCAATCACAGGCATAGCTGAGTTTCATAGCTTGTTTTTGGGGCAAGAGCGACAGGTTTTTGACCAGTTCAATATCTGCGCAATGAACCAGACAACAATGGTACAGCTTCAGCCCCTATGGCGTTTGCTGCAAAACCATGGTCTTAGCGAGTTTCCTGAATGGTTTTCTGAACAAGACCAGCAACAACTGCAGCTTATTCTGGAAAACCTGCCTATGTGGTGGGGTATTCTGGACCGACAACCCAAAACGCTTATCCATGGCGACTTTAATCCACGTAATTTGGCGTTTCGCCAAACCAATAACCAGCTAAAGCTATGCGCCTGGGACTGGGAGTTAGCCACCTGGCATTTACCGCAACGTGACTGCGTTGAGCTATTAGCATTTACCTTAAAACCTGAGCAAGTAACCCCCGCTTTTTTATCCAAATTCAGCGAGTACCACCGACAGCAATTAGCAAAAGCAGCAAACACCTCTTTGGACAAAACTCAGTGGCATATGGGCTTTCACTACAGCCTATTGGACTTTACTGTTAACCGGCTTGCTCATTACTGGCTGGCAAATACTCTGCAAGATTACCCATTCATGGCCCGCCTGACAGCAACAACCTTAGCCATGATCAATGCCCTGGAGTCCACTACCACTCAACTTGGGGGGCAGCATCATGTTGACTGACACAGCCTATGATCAACTGGTGATGGATGCTCAAACAGCATGTAGTGCTAATAAACGCTTTCTGGGCGGTAAAGCTTATAACCTGGCCTGGATGACTCGTCACCAATATCAAGTGCCACCCTGGATAGTGTTAACTACCGCATCCTTTGAACAGCAGCTAGCCTATTGCCAGCTCACTGATAAGGTTCGCACGCTTGATCAACTCTCTCCTGCAGAGCAACGTAAACAGTGTGCCTATCTATGCCAGCAGCTATCAGTATCCAATCTAGCACCTCATCTTGCGGCAAAACTCAAGCATGCTTTAGCTGAGTTACCCAAAGGCCGATTAGCGGCTCGTTCTTCTGCTGCGGATGAAGATTCGACCACCTTATCTTTCGCAGGACAGCTGGACTCTTATATTTGTCTGGAAAGCTACCCTGATATTGCACAAGCCGTTATTAAGGTAATGGCCAGTGGCTTTGGGGAGAGAGCCGTCCGCTATCGCCAGCAACACCAACGAGCACTTTCGCAAACCACACTGGCTGTCATCGTACAAACCATGGTAGAGGGTGAGTGTTCTGGTGTTTTCTTTACAGCTCACCCAATAAACGGTAGCCGTAAGCACGGACTGATATCTGCTTGTTATGGCTTAGCTGAAGGCGTAGTTGCAGGTACTGCGGACTGTGATGAATTTACCGTTGATTTATTCAGTGAAGAGGTTAAGCCTCAGATTCATCAAAAACAGTATCAAATTGTCTATGCTGAAAATTCAGGCCAGGGTACCGAGCGCCTGCCTGTTGCTGAAACCTTACAAACAAAGCCCTGCCTGTCTTCTCAACAAATTCAACGCATTAAACAGCAGGGGTTTCAGATTGCTCGTCAACTGGGTCGTCCGCAAGACTTAGAGTGGACCTTTGTCAATGATCAGCTTTATTGGCTGCAAACAAGACCAATCACATCCCTGCCTGCACCAGAAAACCCCATTGGTCAGCAGCAAGTTTGGGATAACTCCAATATTCAGGAAAGCTATTGTGGTATCACGCTACCACTCACTTTTACCTTCGCATTAAGAGCCTATCACACGGTTTATCAGCAAACCTTTCAGTTATTAGGCGTATCAAAACACAAACTGCAAGCCCTACAGCCTGCACTAAGTCATATGCTGGGACTGATACAAGGCCGGGTTTATTACAATATTAACCATTGGTATGCCGCCCTACAGATTCTGCCAGGCTTTAAAACCAATAAGTCCGACATGGAGCGGATGATGGGCCTGCAAGATCCTGTGGATTTTATAGAAGACCAGCCAGACAACTGGCGACAACGCCTCGTCCGCTTACCAGACAGTCTTCATGCCTTAAGCCGGTTATGCTGGGGCTTTATGAACATGGATCGACGGGTCAGGAGTTTTGAGTCTCATTTTGAAAGTATTTATCAGCAAGTTAATCGTGCCCAACTGCACACCCGGTCTATTGCTGAGCTGATGGCACATGCAGAGTGGTTACAACGTCAACTGCTAGATAACTGGCAAACACCTATTATCAATGACTTTATGGTAATGATGACTAACGGCCGCTTGCATCGTCAGCTACAAGCGCTGGGAATCGACAATGCTGAGGCTCTGCAAAATAATTTGCTTGCTGGTGAAACGCTGGCCAGCACGGAGCCAACCAAGCACCTCATGAAGTTATGTGATTACATCCGTAACAAACCAGGATTAGCTCGACTGCTTAGCGGATTAGCAAATGATGAGGTGATGCCTGCGATTCAGTACCGTTACCCTGAGTTTTATCAACGCTGCCAAAACTATATTGAAGCATTTGGTGACCGGTGCATGGGAGAGCTTAAGCTTGAGTCGACCACTCTTCGCCAAGACCCTCGCTTCCTGGTGGCACTGCTAAAAAACTACATCGCTCACCCTAACCTTAGTTTATCCACCTTAGGTAAAACTGAACGCGATCTGCGCACCCAGGCGGAAGCTACAGTCCGTCAACAGCTCATGTTACTGCCTTTAGGAAAATACCGCTGTCATTATCACCGCATTTGGAAACTATTAAAGTTATGGCGAAAAGCCGTAAAAAATCGAGAAAGTATGCGTCTTGCAAGAACCCGAGCCATAGGTTTAATACGCGATATTTACCGGGAAGTTGGCCAGCAGCTTGCCTTTTATGGTGTGCTTGCAGAGCCTGAAGATATTTTTTATCTTACCGTCACTGAGTTAGAACAATACATGCAAGGAACGGCTGTACAAACTGAGTGGCAGTCCCTTGTTTCGACACGAAAAGCCGAATATTGCCAATACCAGCAGCAGGACCTGCCTCACCATTTTCAAACGATTGGACCGGTTTATCTGCATAACGCATTTAAGCCAGCAGCTACTTCTGGCTGTTTATCGACTCATAGCAACGAAACAACTTTAGAAGCCCAGGAGTTAAACGGTATTGGTTGCTACCCTGGAGAGGTTACTGCT
The DNA here is from genome assembly GCF_000428585.1 of Zooshikella ganghwensis DSM 15267. GTDB lineage: Bacteria > Pseudomonadota > Gammaproteobacteria > Pseudomonadales > Zooshikellaceae > Zooshikella > Zooshikella ganghwensis. The sequence goes on from NZ_AUAF01000015.1 coordinate 31,425, forward strand.
CCAATCAAAAAAATATTCAGCCCAGATGATGACTTAGATTTGCAAGGTCATATCCTCTGTACCGTTCGCACTGACCCAGGCTGGGCACCACTGTTCCCAACTGCAGCAGGCATATTAGTCGAACGTGGCTCGACATTATCTCACTCTGCGGTTGTTGCCCGAGAGCTGGGGATACCTGCCATTGTTAATATTCCAGGCCTTACCCAGCACCTTGAAACAGGTCAGTGGGTCACGATGAATGGCACAACGGGTAGCATCCAACTTCAGGAAAACCCTCAAGCTACCAAGCAAACAGATGCTGAACTCAGCCCAACCTCTCAGGATACAAAGCAGCGGGACAGTAAAGCCAAGGACGTGCTAGAGGAGATTTCAGCATGATCAACACTACAACAGAAGCGTTAACTTCCACCTCTAATAGCCAGGTACCACCTTTCAGCTTAACGGATAGTCCTACTTTTGTGATGCCAGGGCACGCACTCCATGCGGAACCTTGGTCAGCAGATCAACCTCTTCCAGAAGCCTTCCTTAATCTGCCTAGCCATATCTACCAGAAGGATTCGAACTGGATTCCTGAGCAACAAGCCTATCTACAACAGCTATTTTCTACTCAGAACCCTTTTTTTCAGGCGGGACAGGCTTGGCTTGGCGTCCTACCCAATGCAAGCCGTTTGGCAGGCTTCTATCACCCACAACAAGTTATCGATGGAAAACCAACAGCTTACTTTGGTTTTTGGGAAACTACAGAGCAGCTCAATGCTAATCAGGCACTATTTGAGCAACTAGAAACCTGGGCTAAAGCGCAAGGTGCTACGCAGCTTTTAGGTCCTATCAACTTCTCTACCTTTGGCCGGTATCGACTGCGCTTGTCTCATTTCGATACTACTTATTTTCCGAGTGAGCCTTGGAACCCCAGCTATTATGCCTCCTTACTCACACAGCTCGGCTTTAAACCTCACACCACTTACCACAGTAAGTTTACCCATCAGCTTGAATTTAATACTCAGCGAAATGAGCAGCTACGAAACAAACTCGATCAGCGCTTAACACCACGTTTTCAGCTTAGCCCACTTAATAGTGAGTGCTTACACCAGCTACAGGATAAGCTATACCCATTAGTTGAGCATACTTTCTCCCATAACCTAGCCTATACCTCAATAAACCCTCAGCTGTTTAAATCCCATATTTTACAACCCCTGGCCAATCGGCTTTGTCCCTATTCATCTTGGTTAGCGACAGATAAAAAAAGAGGAGACGTAGTTGGTTTTGTAGTATGCACTCCCGATTATGGCCCCATTCTGAGTCAGGGCTATCAACACCAGCACCCAGACAGGCAGCCACTCACTCAACACCAACTGAACTACTATCAGCACACCCCTCTGCTGAAAAAACCTACTTGTTTGATTAAAACCACAGGCGTTTTACCAAGTCATCAGCACCGAGGTATTGCTGCCTGGCTATGCCTGACCGCAGCTCATGCCATCCGGCAGCGCTACCAGGGTATGGGAGCAGCGCTTATCAGAGATGACAATGACTCAGCAAAACTTGCCAGCTTGCTGTGTGATGGACCAGACTGCGAAACCCATCAATATGGTTTGTTCTGTAAGCCACTTAACCCCTATCAGATATCCCCTGCATGACGACCAAGGAGTAAGGCTATGTCAGCAGTACCCACTATCGCTCACAACAAGATAACAAATGCTGCACAGCTACCATTGCAAGTGATGGCGATGTACCCAGAGCAAACTGCTTTACTGTTGTTGAATAAGCTGGACGAAACCAAGAAAAGTAATAAAGCCATCAGCTATGGACAGCTTAATCAACACGTTCAACAGCTCCAGCAAGCCCTTACCCAGTATGGGTTTAAGCCAAAAGACCGAGTGGTTGTTTTACTCAGACCCAGCATCAACCTTTATGCACTATTAATCGCATTGCTCAGCCTGGGTCTCATTGCCGTATTTGTTGACCCTAAAATGGGCAGTAAGCGTATTGGACAAACCCTGCGAAAAAGCCACTGCCTAGCCATAGTAGGAGAACGCCGTTTACTTCGCTGGCGTTGGCTAATGCCTACACTTTGGCAAATCCCTGCGGTGAGTATTGAAGAGCTGCTACAAACAAGCCCTCAACAAACTGCCCAGCAAGCCCGTACCAACCCATTTCTCGACTGTTCAGATAATGATAATGCACTTATCACCTACACCTCTGGCAGTACAGGCTTACCTAAAGGTGCTGCCCGTACCCATCAAAGCCTGATAACCCAACATCAAGCCTTACAACGATTGTGGCGTGATCAGCCTGGTACCACTGTTATGACTCAGCTGCCAGTAATGGCTTTGCACTTTCTTAGTAGTGGTGTCAGCACGTTATTTGTGAACCTCAACGGTAACCGGCTCACACCAAATCAACTGCAACAGCTAATGCAAAAGGCAAAGCAGCAAAATGTCACACGGATCATTGGTTTTCCTAGGCTGGTCGAGATACTGACACGACACTTACTCGCCAAAGAGCAAACCTGGACTGAGATTAATTACATTGCGATTGGCGGCTGTAGTGTTTCTGTCAGGCTCTGTCGACAAATGAAGCTGGCCTTTCCTAACGCACGCATTGAAGTGATTTATGGGGCAACTGAAGCTGAGCCTATCACCAGTGTCTCTATCGATGAAGTGATTAATGAAAGCTCCCCCAATGGTTATCTGGTGGGTAAACCTGCTTCCGTTGCTGAAGTGCTTATTGTCCCCACCATGGATTCTGCAAAAGGGCTGGATGAGGGAACGCTATTAGCGCGAAAACTACCACCTGGAGTTATTGGTGAAGTACTGGTTAAAGGGCCTCATGTCATTAAGCAATATGTGGATAACGAAGAACTAACTCAATCACTCAAAGTTCCGACAGCTGATGGTCAAGTTTGGCATCGTACCGGTGATACAGGTTATTTCGATGGCCGTGGCCGGCTGTGGCTAACCGGCCGTATCAAAGACATCATCGAGCTGGCCGACATGACAATTTACCCCTACCCACTTGAGTGTCGCGTGGAAATGCTGCCAGGGGTTATTAACGGCATACTGGTTGCTTGCCGAGGCAAAGCTACCCTAGCTTTAGTTGCCTCGGCCAAAGCCAATCGGCAACACATTGCTGACGAAGTTCAACGCATTTGCCACCAGCTTGAGGTGCCACTACCCAGGCTCAGCTGGATGAACCAACTGCCATTTGATCGTCGGCATCATAGCAAAGTAGACCGCCAACTCTTACGCCAACAACTGAGCTAGTGTAGCTAAGGAAGTTATACACATGGATAGCCCTCATTCTTTTTTCCTGGTTCGTCTCAATATCGTTGACTGGCTAACCTTATCCGGTGTGGTCTGGATCAGTTTGAGTATTGGTTTCATGCTATCCGGACACTTCGCCCTTGCACTGAGCTGTATGTGTTTGGCTATGTTGTGTGATGCCTTTGATGGTCTGCTTGCTCGCCACTTTAAAACAGAACGACCATTTGGCCGCTACCTTGATGGCTTTGTTGATACATTAGACTACCTGGTTGCCCCAATGCTGTTCCTCTATCTGATGGGGTTTACTGAACCACTTCAAGTCATAGCGCTCATCACTTTCATTGCTGCGGGTATTGTTCGCCTCGCCGTTTTCAATGAAATAGGCAATGTGAAAAATACCGAGCAGTCGCTGGCTTATCTGGGTTTACCGGTTTTTTGGAGCGTACTGTTACTGTTAGTGGTTTACCCTCTGTATCTCTGGTTTGGCCAGGGCCTTTTATTCGACTTGCTCACCCTATTACTCCTGGCAATGTCACTGGCGATGGTCAGCCGCTTTACCTTTCATAAGTTCCGCAGTCCAAAACTGATGCTGGCGGTATTAGGGGGAAGTGCACTGATTCTGCTGCTGCTGGATATTTATCAACACCAAACCCTAACCACTTATCAACAACAGCTGACGCTTTCAGCTCTGCTGTTATGGCCGCTGCAACTCATACTACCAGTGATAGTAGGGGGTGTTGGTCATATGTGGAGTGTAAAACAGCAACACCTGCCGAGCCTCACCCAGCCTATTCATGCTAAATGGTTTGGGGCTAATAAAACCTGGCGGGGTGTGCTACTTATGTCTGCCTATACCGGACTAGCAGCCTGGCTAAGCTACCTACTCTGGGCGTTGCTTGACCTTAATCCACCTTGGAATAGCCTTACTTTTGCTTTGGTTGGCTGTGGCCTTGGCCTGGCTTATACCCTGGCAGAACTTCCTAACTCCTGGCTAAAGCGGCGCTGTAACATTCCGCCTGGTGGTGCTGCCGACCAAAACAGTGCGTATCGTGGATTATTTATTGCCCTTGATCAGCTGGACTCAACCATTGGTATCAGCTTGTTCTGTGGCTTAATGCTTGGCTATCCCCTTAGCACCTGCGTCATAATTCTTGTTGCAGGACCTCTTACAGCACTGGCCATTAAGCGTTGGCTGTATCACAAGCAGCTCAAAAGCAGCCAGTTTTAAGGGGAAAATGACATGCTACAGAATATGCTTATTCGCTGGCTTGTAGGCTACCCCAAAACAGCGTTCTGTCTCTGCCTACTTTTAGTTGCAATCACCTGCAGTGGATTATCCAAACTATGGATCTCAATTGACTATCAAGTTTACTACGCTGACGATGACCCATACCGTTTGGCTCTAAAAAACTTAGAAAGTCAGTATGGTAAAACCCAAAATGCCTATCTGGTTATTCAGCATAAAGACCCCAAAGCCAATGCAGTCACCGCTGAAGCCTTACAAGCACTCCATAAGTTAACCGAGTCTGCCTGGCAAATTCCCTTTTCACAACGTGTCACTTCTGTCACCAACTACAAGTTTATTCAAGCGAAAGGGGATGATATTAAGGTTGCACCATTACTGGACAACCCATCCTCACTTTCTGCCACTGAAATAGAAACTGCCCTGCAGCGTCTCCAACAAGAACCTGCAGTTAATCAGCTCCTACTCAGTAATGACAAAACCATGGCTGCCGTCAGTGTTGGCTTGCACTTACCCGACAACCCCATTGCTGAGACCCGCCAGGTTACTTCGTTCATTCGTAAGTTATTAGCAGATTTCGAGCAGCGCTACCCTCAGCTGCACTTCTTTGCCAGTGGTTCAGTTTTTGCGGATGAGGTTTTTGCTGTTGCCACTGAGCAGGATCTATTGACGCTTATCCCGCTAAGCTATGGGGTACTCATTATTATTCTTGTGATATTGCTGCGTAGTACACGGGCAATGCTGCTGGTGCTCAGTATAGTCACACTCTCTGTAACCATAGCGTTTGGTATCAAGGGCTGGTTTAACCCTGTTATTTCTCCTGTAACAGCATTTGCCCCCAGCATGATTATGATTATTGCTGTTGCCGACTGTATTCACTTACTAAACGGCTTTATGTATCACCGCCGGCAATCACTCAGTCATTCAGCTGCTATCATCGAAACATTACGCCTCACCAGCCGACCAGTCATCTTAACCAGTGTCACCACGATAATTGGCTTTTTAGGGATGAATTTCAGCTCTTCTCCTGCCTTTCATGACTTAGGTAATGTCGTCGCGATAGGGGTTGGTGCTGCTCTTTTATTAGCCCTAGTGATGCTGCCTGCCTGGTTGCTGATCAAACCTATTCCCGTTTCGCCAAAGCAATCGGTTGTTAGTCGCTTTATGCCTTATCTGGCAGAAAAGCTGACCCAGCACCCCTACTTTTTTTTAGCGGCAAGCCTTTTATTCTCACTCTTGCTCATCGTGGGTATAAGCCAAAATAAGATTAATGAGACCTTCATTGCTTTCTTCGATAACAGTTTTGAGTTTCGGCAAAACGCTGAAGCTATCGACCAGCACCTAACAGGTCTCCATCGTATCGACTACATTTTGCCCGCAGCGAAAGCAGAGGGCATCTTTCAGCCCAGTTATCTACAATCTCTAGCCAGTTTCAGTCACTGGCTTAGACAGCAGCCCGAAGTGGCACACGTTGAGACCTATAGCGACATCATTAAGCGTCTGAACCAAGCCCTACATGGCGATAATCCTGCTAAGTACCACATTCCCGAAAAAGCTGAGCTAATTGCTCAATATCAGTTGCTTTACGAGCTGTCCTTACCTTATGGGCATGACCTGAATAACCGAATCAGTTTCAATCATGATGCAACCCGGATGACCGTTCGGCTTTGGCTAACAGACTCCGCTGCTATTCTGGCTTTTGATCAACGAGTACAGCGTTGGCTTGCAGAACAAGCCCCTAACATCGTAAAAGCACAACAAAACTTACCTTCAGATACCCAGGGTATTGGTATCGACATGATGTTTGCCCACATTGCCCTCAATAATATCCCAGCCATGTATTACGGCACCTTAGTGGCTCTCTTCTTGATATCTTTCATCATTATCGCTGCACTTCGCTCTCTTAAGGTTGGCAGCTTGGGTATGCTCACTAACCTGCTGCCAATTACTATGGCATTTGGTTTATGGGGCTGGTTATCTGGGCAGGTTGGGCTAAGCATCTCGGTAGTCGCCAGCCTCACATTAGGGCTAGTCGTTGATGATACGGTTCACTTATTACACCGCTATCTTCATGCTAGACGACAGCAAGGTCTCAGTCCTGCAGCTGCACTCAGCACCACACTGGCAAGCAGTGGAGTGGCAATTGTGAAGACCAGCATCGTACTGGCAGCCAGCTTTGCTGTACTGGCTGCCAGCCATTACACCCCCAATGCGCAACTGGGTTTATTAACCGCCATCACAATTATCTTTGCCCTGATCATTGATCTGTTATTGCTACCGCCACTGCTGTTCCTGCTGGATCAACGAATAACGCAACCTTCAGTTATCAAGGAATTAGAGCATGCATCTCATTCGTAAAGCCTCTTATCAACAAGCTATTTATTGGCTTACATTAAGCCTCACGGTGTTAGCCAGTAGTTTAACGGTCTCCATTAGTGCACTAGCAGCAACGGCCACCTCAGAACAAGCAACACAAGCTTTGACTGAAGCTAAACAACGTGGTTACGAAATTGCCAGACTTGCAGATATGCAGGACCTTGGTTATAGCGATATGCAAGTGAATGTGAAAATGATACTGCTGGATGCCATGGGCCGGAGGGCAGAGCGATCATTAGCCGTCAGCACACTGGAAATGACTAAAGATGGTGATCGTAGCTTAACGCTGTTTCTTTCTCCTCGTGACCAAAAGGGAACAGCGCTACTCACTCATGCTCATCCTCAAGCCAGTGATGACCAATGGCTCTACTTGCCTGCATTACGCCGGGTAAAACGCATTACTGCTCACGACCGTTCAGGGCCTTTTGTGGGGAGCGAGTTTGCCTATGAAGATATGATTCGTCAGGAGGTGGATGACTATAGCTATCGACTACTAAAGAGCGCTCAAATTGAAGGCAAGCCAGCCTGGCTTTTGGAACGTACGCCAAAAGATGCTCATTCCGGTTACAGTAAACAGCATGTCTGGCTGGATAAACAAGCCTACCGCATTTGGCGTATTGATTTTTATGATCGAAAACACTCGCTGCTGAAAACCCTTTTTTTTGAAGACTACCAGCAGTATGCCAATGCTTACTGGCGCCCTCTGCGCAGCATCATGGAAAATCACCAAACAGGAAAAAAAACGATTCTAGAGTACAGTGGCTATCACTTTAAAAATGGTCTAACCACTACCCAATTCAGCCAGTACCAACTGCGTAATCAAACCCATTGAGCATTATAAGATGTTGAATCGCAGTATCGTCAGCACCCTGCTACTCCGTGTATTTTTAATAATACTTTGTTCTGTAGCCTGCCTAACCTCAGAAGTATCTGCTTATGAGCAAAATACACTGTGGGATCCAGAGTTAGGTGTTGAGCTAAGCTATTTTCCCGATACAGGTTATCCCGAACAGAAAAACTCAAATATCTCACTCCGCTGGCAGTTGGAAGCACAACATACCTTTACTGAGAGCACCAGCCCTCTCCGCCTTGATCTTTTCGCACGTTATGATGCTGTGGATAAGAAGCGTACACATTGGGATATCCGAGAACTAAGCTGGGATTATCAACCTTCAAATATTTGGCAACCCTCAAACCTTTGGCAACCTTCGAATCAGTCGCAGTCCGCAGACCAGTGGCTGCTCCGAGCTGGGGTGCTTCAACAGTTTTGGGGGGTGACTGAAAGCAGGCACCTGTTAGCGGTGTTAAATCAAACGGATTTAATTGAAAACATTGATGGTGAAGACAAGCTTGGCCAACCTATGCTGAATCTGGCTTACTTTTATACTACTGGGGCTATCAATGGTTATATGCTGCCAGGCTTTCGGGAAAGAACCTATCCTGGCCGAAAAGGCCGTTTACGTATGCCAGTTAAAATAGGTGATGCACGATATCAATCCGGCGCGGGTCAAAAACACATTGACTGGGCTTTGCGTTGGCAACATACCGTTGACCAGCTTGACCTTGCCCTCTTTCATTTTCATGGCACCAGCCGTGATCCCTGGTTTGCTTTGGAAACACCACAACCCACACTATCTTCGCTCTCTCACAATGACAAACATGCTTACTATTCGCCTGAGCTTCAACCCGTCTACGATATTACCGACTTAACGGGGCTGGAGGTTCAATATCTCTGGCAAAACTGGGCATTCAAACTGGAGCTACTGAGTGACTCTGGCATTGGCCAATGGGATCGCAATACTGCTGTCACTACTGGCTTTGAGTACACTGCTGTGAATGCCTTTAATACCGGTATTGATATGGGGCTGTTAGTAGAATGGCTATTTGACGATAGAGGTAATGATGCTCCCATTGATCGGGTGCATGATGGCTGGTTCTTGGGTACCCGCTGGACCATGAATAACTTTGCCAGCACACAGGCTTTACTTGGGGTGATTATTGATGAAAACAGCAAAAACTGGAGCCTGGAAGTTGAGCACAGGCTTGCTCCAAACATGCTACTTACCATAGAAAGCCGTTGGTTTTCTCACCAACAACATATGCCACAAAGTGGCTGGGACTGGCTTAACACATTAAATCAGGATCCTAGTCACAAACTTTCATTTTTACAACAGGAGGACTATTTCAGAGCAGAAATTAGCTGGTATTTTTAAGCAGGGACTCAACCAGTTAATGGACAACAAGCATCATGAAAGTAAATTTAGTGAAGCCCTGTGACGTAAAACTAGACATCACCAAGCCAGGTCTCACCAAAGCAGATCTCACCCAAGAAAGTAAAGAAAGTGCAGTTAAACTTGGCAGAATAAACGCTGGAACAGTTAACAAACTAAAGGTAGGGCTGTCCGCTTATATTTCTGGGGCACTTCAACGCTTGATACTTGCTATCAGTTGCTGCCTGTTTGTAATGGTACTGGGTACGTTCTTGTTATTAGCCAAAGCAGCACAAAGCCAAGGGATCTGGATTGAGCTCACTCCAGATATTATGACAAACCTTGTAACCTACATGATCAAGTGTGCAACCGTTGGCTCATTGATATGCATACTACCCATTAAACGAGGGATAATCTTTATCCCCCTATCTTTACTGGGCACCTTATTAGTTTTAATCAACTGGCATCAGCCTATTGCTAATGTACTTGTATTTTAAACGAGTGAGGGTATTTATCAGGCAGCTCTTGTATCTTGCGTAAGCGCATTTAACAGTGACTCAGACCAGCACTCATCTTTTGATGTAAGGTTAATTTCGCCATTGCGTCTAATTAGCATATCAGCATCAAAGTCATGAATTAGGACTGCATCTCCCTCAAAATGGTTAAGTATTTGCTTAATGAGATATACGGCGATAATGGCAGCTTCATCTAGCTTGTCCACTTTTGGATAAAAAATAATCTGGATATCAGGTAAAAAACCATAATCGTCCTTAATCATACTGGCCCATGAGTCTTCCTCACCCATGAATTCATCTTCACTTTTATGTTCTACTGCAAATGAAATAAGCTCCCTCTTATCTTGTGATAACTTCAAGTAATGTTCATCAATCAGCTGGTTGATCGCTTCCTTTCCTGCTCCCTTAATAAAGAAATCAAAAGAAGGTGTCATGGACTTCCCCCTTAGCTTACTTATTTGACTGAAGGATTAATTAAAGCCTGTTAAGAATCACGTCTTTCAATACAAGTCAAAGCCAACAAATGATTCTTAAAAGCAACATTCGTGTCCAGCAATGAGCTGATAATATTTTAAGCCACCTTACTCTTTAGAGACTGCTTTTTTTATAAAAGTTAAACCTTGATTCCCAAAAGCGCAAATTGGCACTCAATAAAACAGTATATTAATAATCACTAATATCAAACTCAAGCAGGAAAAGTTTCAACACAAGGTCAGTAAGCATGATAAAACAAGGGTATATAGCAAATTTGTATATTAAGGGTCACCAGGCTAAGCATTTATAATTACTAATTTACTTGCTGTCACTCAGTTGGTATTTAGGTTATGTCAGTATTTTAAATAAAAGATGCGAAAAATGATGAGTATTTTGTCCTTCACTAGACAGTTCGGAGCAAACCCATAGCTTTATAATTTACAGTCTAGACCTATTCACTAACTTTTAAATAAGCAGGAAGCACTTCATCAACTAACCATACATTATTTGTCGTTTTAAAAAAGTCAAATCCATCTTTAACCATAGCCTGACTATCAATGCACAAAATAACAGGCTTACCATACCGGCTACCTACAGCCTTAGCGACCGCTAGCGATTCAGTTAAATGCACATGATGTCGCTGTTGCTTCGTAATCCCTTTTTCCAAAATACTTTCTAAAAAACGAGAAGCGGTACCATGGTACAAATGAGCAGGCGGTTCAGTTGGCGCTAAGTTTAAGTCTATAGTTATTGAGTGGCCTTGATTCGCTTTGATTTTAGTGCCTGTATCACTAATACTAAAACGCTGCTTATCATTTGTCTCGACTACAATTTCTATAATCTCTCGACTCAATTTAATATCTGTTGTAAGTTCAATTAACTCGTCAATTGAAGCCCAACCTTGGTTATCTAGCCTAAGACCGATTGAGTCAGGCTTATGGCGTAATAAAAAACTCAAATATTTTGATATCTTTTTCAGCTGTTGATCCATAGGAAGCTCTTTTTTAAGGGACTCGTGATAAGTTTTGAACAAATGGCCTAATAACGTCATAAGAGTTACATATAGATACAAACATAAGCAATGCTTGTGATGAACCTGTCAGTTGTTTTTTCACAAATACTGTTTGGCACGAATAGATAGTAATACTTCTCCAAATAAGGCAAAATCAAATTTAAAATACCACCCATGTTTAAACAACCCATGTTATGTTTAGCTCAGATAATATACAAAAGTTTTTAGCAAGCATGCGGCAACTTTTTAAGCTTCCAACAGCTCGTCGTATGCAGAGCAATCTAAAGTCAAAAGATGGTAAATATGACTTGAGTGAAGCTTCGGGCAAAACTAGTAGCCCTATACAGGATGAAATAGCACAGTGTCAGTCTAAGGCAGAAAGCCAACATGTGTCTTCTAAGCATAATGATCAAAAGACAAATCCAGACTTTATTCAGATTGAAGATGAGTTCATTATAAGGACGTTATGGGAAGTAAAGGCTGAAAAGTATGGTTTACACGGCTTGTTTCTCAACACATACCAGGCGTTAGAAGAGATGCTGCCAAATGTTGATAAATCAACTCCTATTTTTATCGACATACAGCTACCAAACAGCACAAAGGACGGGTTTGAGATTGCAAGTGCCTTGCACTGTCAAGGGTACACAGCACTGTATTTATCCACAGGCAGCCTTGCTTCGGAGATTCAAGAGACACCTTGGATAAAAGAAACTGTTGGCAAGGACTTCCCTACTCATATCCTTGTAAAAAATACCAAGCCAACTACGTAAAAACCACCTAACAATTATTGTACATCAATAACCGTATTACTTTTTTCTGCCTTCATTTTCATATATTCCTCTACTGATAATAAAGGCTGGTCTAATTTCTTATCAATAAATAATATACCATTCAGGTGATCAATCTCATGCTGAAAAACCCTGGCTATGATGCCTGAAAGCGTCTCTTCTTGTGCTTCGCCTGTCTCATCAAGATAGCGAACTGTAATTTCTGATGGCCTTTCAACCAGCCCTACACCATCGGGAACAGATAAGCAGCCCTCATAGTCTTTACTTAATGTTTCACTTACCCAGGTCAACCTGGGATTAAAATACGCCTGTACTGGGTTATCAGGCTTATCTGTTCTAACGATAATGATGGCCTGTTGATTTATACCTATTTGGGGTGCCGCTATACCTATACCACCAGACTCTTCCAAGATACGCTTCATTTTAACCACAAGGTCAGTGGGGATAGACTCTGGATGAATTGGCTGATTTACATTACGTAAAGTCTTATTTTGAGCAACTGATCTGGAGTGGGTAAACAGCTCAGGATGGTTAAACAAGGGTTTGCTGCTTTGACTCGCTTCATGACTGCTTTCACTACCATGCTTAATACATCCTTGACTCATAACACACAACCCTATTATCAGCATTCTTGCCAATTTACAGATAGACATAGCAAAAGATTTTCTACGACAACTGACTTTAATTGACACAGTATAAAAAACAAAATATAGTCGTGTAAAGTTTTTAGCTTCACTTTTATTACCTGGTATGCACGTCTACGTCTATTAGCAAATTGTTTTTAGCTAGTACATTACTAGTGGCGTATGGCTACTTACAATAGTATTTATATCAATCCAAGATGACTGGTTTTCAGGGACACTATCAGATCATATGCTTAGGCTATATCCCTAGCAGCAAGTTAACAGGTAACTTTCAACAGCCCTTCCTTGAAAATCAATCTGTAAGGATACCTGCATCCCCAGGTAAACGAAATACACATAAATAAACCATTGCCCATAATTAGTGCCCCTCAGCTAAAGTACAGTAATAGCTAAAGCACACAACCTTGATGACCATTATATTTCTTTATAAAAATGAATATTGGACGATTCATAATAATATGTTTGCTTGCCGTAAAAAGCTATGCCTCCACAAACTATTACCCTGAAGGCTCTACAAATACACAAGGTATGTACTCCCCCATGAAAATGGTTTTTTATCAGCTTCCCCAGTCTCTTAACCCAACTCACTGCTGGTTGGTCGAACATTTACTTATTGTTCAAGCAATTAGCCAATCGCTCATTCGTATTGATGAGAAAGGTCGTTTTCAAGGTGACCTTGCAACAAGATGGCATATAGAAGATGGTAAAAAATATACCTTTTACCTGGATAAAAACGCAACCTTTCATGATGGAACACCTCTAACTGCCAAAGATGTCGCCCTGAGTATATCTCAACATTTTTACCCAAACACAAAGTCAATTGTAAAACGCTATCTAAAAGAAGCATTTGGCGATGCGCCACTATTTAATAATAACATCTTAAGCAACTTAAAAATAATCGATAAAAATACATTACAAGTTAACCTGGAAAACCCATTCCCGCCATTTTTAAAGGTTCTGGCGATGGGTAATTTTTCAGTGTACAAAACTGTAAATGACAAATTAGTGTTTTCAGGTCCAATGATTCCAGCCCCCTACACAGATAAAGAAACAAATTTGAGTGGCTGGGAGCTAACCCACAGAGACAGCAAGGAAAAAAATAAAATTTTAGTATTACACAGTAGCAGTTTTCAGCAAACTTACTCTTTACTAAAAAGTAACAAAATTCAACTTATGCTAGGTTTTTCAGTGAGTGATGTTTTGGATGAAAACTTAAGTAATGGGCTAAGAATCAGTAAAATTAATAGTTTAGCTACGTCACACATGTATTACAATACGAAGCAAACTCTCTTTACAAACAAAGCATTTCGTGAAGATTTTGGGCGTTTTATTCAAGGTGAAGCTAAAAAACACAGTAATATGCTCACCAAGTTTAGCCCCTATTTTCTTCCAAAGGGTGTTCTTTCCTATAACTATTACAATTCTCACCAATATACTTCCATCGATAAAACTCAACTGTTAAAAAAATGGGGTAGTCAGATTACAGGAAAACGTATCAAAATTGTATTAATGAAAAGAGCTTTTTCCAGTGAGTTTGTATCCTCTCTAAAAAATGAGCTTGAAAGCATAGGTTTAAGTATTGATTTGGTGTTATGTAACGACCAAGAGCTCATGCATTACCTTAAAAACCCAGATTACGATATTATCGGTGGTCGATTTATGGCAGGCTTCTCTGATCCAGAGGGCTTCTTAAACTCAATCTCTGAAGAGTCCCCCTTACGTTATGGTGTTTATAGCACTAAATGGATATCTGATGAAATCGATAGTAAAAGACCCTTCAACTCAAGCCAAGAGCGAACAGAAGCCTATGACTCTGTTATTTCAAAATATGAAGAAAGCTGGGGATCAATTCCTTTATTTAGGTTTTACGTACCTATTATTCATGCCAAGGATATAAAACTACCCAATAGTGAGTTCAGATTTGTTGCTGAAATCTGGAAAATATCACATGACAAATAAACCGAAGAACAAAAGCAAGAAGATACCATTTTATATTTTTATTTCTATAATGGTATCGCTTGTCAATATGACTTCTTTTTTACTATTTCTAAACTGGGGGCAACCCCGTTTAGAGACGGCAGTAGAGTCAACCCTTAAAACCAGAAATAAAAATGCATTAGATTTTTTCGCCAACAATATTAGAAATGATGTGCTATCTGGGAATGAAGAAGGGGTAAATCAAAAATGTCATTCCTTTTTACTTTATGACGAATCTATTACCAAAATCAATATATTATCAACAGATGGAAGGCAGCTCTGCAATCTAAGCAAAAGACTTCAATCGAACAGCATGACAATCACCAGCAGAATTTTCTTCAATGAAAGTACACCATCCTCTGAAACTATAGCTGCAACTATTTCAGTAGCTTTTTCAAGTGATATTGTTAAAGACATTTATGACGAGTATACCAGCACTATTCGAAATTCTTTATTTTTCAGCATTACCATTAGTACTTTTTTCCTAATCGTTGTTTCCTGTTTATCTTTTAATCCTATTAATAAACTTTCTGCCGTATTTACCCACTCTGATCTATCTACGCTTTCAGATCAATCGATAATACCCAACTTACCAAACAGCTGGTTTAGGAAAATCATCAAAGAAGTCAGTATACTTTACGAAGGAAGTGAAATATTAATACGCCGAATGCTTGAGTATCAAAAAGAAGTTGTTAAAGCAGCACAATACAAGGCTGTCGCAAGAACCAGCCAAATATTAGCTCATGATATTCGTAAACCATTTTCAATGCTGCAAGGCACACTGGATATAATTGATACTCTTGAAGATCCCTGGCAGGCAAAAACAATAGCAAATAAAGCTATACCTGATATCAGGAGAGCCATAGCTTCGGTTAATGGCATGATTCAAGATGTAATGGAAGTTGGTGCAGACTCAAGTTTAACCACTGAAGAGTCTAGTTTAAGAGCACTTATTGAAAATGCACTTATTGAAAACTTAAGGTATAACGAACACGCAAAAATACAAATTTATTATCAACTCAATCATACAAATAAGTTAAAAATTGACACGTTAAAAGTGCACCGGTTATTTTCAAATATCATTGGTAATGCAATTCAAGCAATGAATAATGAAGGAAAGCTTTGGTTTCACTCAGAGCAAACCCATAAATTTATAAAAATAACGATTGGCAATAATAACAGTTACATATCGGAAGAAGACCGATACCGTCTATTTGATGCTTTTTTTACTAAAGGCAAGAAAGGGGGAACAGGTTTGGGGTTAGCCATCGCTAAAAAAATTGTGGAAGATCATGGTGGTAACATTCTTTGCCTTTCAACCCCCAATATTGGCACAGAGTTTATTTTCACACTTCCTATTGGTGAAAATCATGAGCTTGATATTAAGCACTGCTTACCCGTATCTGCCAATGAAATAAGGCAAACCCGACATAACTCCAGCACTTACAAACACCCCCTAGACAATAGTGGCGAAGAATATACCCTTGAACAAAGCATCATTAACTCACCAATAGAACGTAAAATAAAAATCCTAGTAACAGATGATGAACCTCTTTACAGAAATATAATTCGTAAACACTTTTCTGAAAACACATTGCTGGCAGATAAAATTGAGCTATGTTTTGCTTCCTCATGCCAAGAATCTGTAGCACTTGATAAACAAAACAAGTTCCATATTATTATCATGGATATAGATCTCGGTGAAGAGAGTTTAGATGGTTTTGATACGGTTACAAACCTAAGGTCAGAAGGCTCAACAGCAAAAATTATTATCCATTCCAACCGTGTTACACTTGATTACAGTAACAATGTTCATGCTGTAGGGGCTCAAGGTTTTTTACCCAAGCCTCTTTTAAAAGTACACCTTTTGAAAATAATTGATTCACTTATAAAAGAGAATGCCGTGTAATATATACCCAATACGAATGGTTTTTAAGTGCGGCCATCGAGTGACGAAGTCCCATGAGCCTATATTACCCATGAGTTTATATTAATAGCTGATTGGGGTGAGGAGTGAAGATAACAAAACCTAGAAATCATTCATGAAGGGTATAGGTATAGCCACCTGTGTTTAGCCACCCAGCATTGGTAAATGCTTTATACGATGATACCTTAAGGCCATTGAAATACAGTGTTTTAATGGGGCAATGGGAATCGAGTCTTTTATGTTAAACATAATGGCTCGGTTCCCTTCAAAATGAAATATATCCCGATAAAGAACCTTAAAAGTACTTATCAATGTTGTTTTACAATTAAAATATACAACACAGTAATCTGGATTTTTTTCCTTCCAATCAATTCGAATCGTGCTACCACCTTTTACCAAGTAACTTGGCTCGCCCCATTTAAGGCTTTCTTCAATAGTGATACTGGCATCTAACTCATTGGCCGCCTCAAAGATCAAACTACGCAAATAAAGCAACTTCTGCCGGATGTCAGGAGGATATGAATTAAACTTAGCTGATACTTGCTCGCTTGATATTGTATTCACTTGAAGCTAACGCCATTCTGGCAATATAAATTTACGATGATAAATATTGATTTTTTAATTTTACGTAATTATCTGCACTGTAACGAAAGTATTCCATTTCCATGTCAGTCAGCTCTCTCACAGGGCGTGCAGGCGTGCCTACATATAAGTATCCACTATTTAATCTTTTACCAGGAGGAACAACACTACCAGCACCAACAACTACATGAGAACAGACATGTGCGCCATCCATAATGGTTGCACCCATGCCAATCAATACCTGATCATCAATGGTACAGCCATGCAAGATGGCTTTATGCCCAACCGTTACCTCGTTACCAATCTGCAAAGGATACCCCTCTGGGTTGTATGAGCTGGCATGGGTTATATGTAACACAGAACCATCTTGAATACTGGTTCGATCTCCGATACGAATCCAGTTCATATCCCCCCGAATCACAGTCGCAGGCCATATAGAGCAATCTTCACCAATGACCACATCCCCAATCACAACAGCAGCTGGATCAACATAAGCACTATCAGCAACAACAGGGGATTTATCTTGAAATGAACGTAATGGTGAATAACTCATATTGCTGGTTCCACTAAAATCAGGATGGGAGCAGTCTTGCCCACAGTTCATGATGTTTTTAACTGTGAACAAAACCGATATTTTAGCAACCTACATCCTTTTCAACAATCAATACACTTGCAATAGAATACCTTCTGTCACCCTCTCAATGACTATGGCCTGTTAACAGCTTCCCGTTTAGCGATGCCCTTTAATACCCAATATTCTTGAAAAACGGCTGTTTCACCCCAATCTCTAAATACAACAGAAAGCTTCGCAAGCAGTCTATAATAATCTCCAACTTGGCATATTGCGACGCTACCTAGCTATATCCACAAAGATGGGTATGGAATTCCAAAGGATCGATTTTTTTATGACATCACCAAACAACCCCCTTTTAACTGATTATGAACTTCCGCCCTTTTCCTTAATTAAGCCTGAGCATGTCGAGCCAGCTATCAGCCTGCTTATTGAGGAATGTAAAAACCACATCGACAAAACACTTGCAGAAGTCAGCCACTTTACCTGGGAAAACCTGGTTGAACCGCTGGAGATCATGGGCAATAAATTATCCAAAGCCTGGTCACCCGTTAGTCACTTAAACTCCGTTTTGAACAGTGATGAACTAAGACAAGCGTACAATGCCTGCCTGCCCAAACTATCCGAATATGGCACTTGGCTAGGACAACATAAGAAGCTTTATACTGCCTATAAAGATATTGCTGACTCTCCTGAATACTCATCTCTGGATAAAGCCCAAAAAAAAGTCATAAAAAATGCCTTGCGTGACTTTCATTTATCGGGTGTCGATTTAGAAGGTGAAAAAAAGCAGCGGTATGGTGAAATTCGTCAACGAATGTCAGAGCTCACCAGCAAATACGCCGAAAATGTCTTGGATGCTACACAAGCATGGAGCAAATTACTTAAAGATAAAGAAGCGCTGGCAGGTCTGCCAGATAGCGCATTAGAACAAGCTGCTGCATTGGCAGAAGCTAAAGGGGAAACAGGGTACCTGTTAACGCTTGACTTCCCCTCATATTTGCCAGTAATGACTTACGCTAAAGACCGTACATTACGACAGGAAATGTACACTGCATACAGTACTAGAGCATCTGATCAAGGTCCTAATGCTGGCGAGTTTGATAACAGTCCACTGATGAACGAAATTTTATCGCTTCGTCAGGAATTAGCAGAGTTACTAGGCTTTAAAAACTACGCTGAGTATTCACTTGCCACTAAGATGGCAGAATCAACTGAGCAAGTGACTTCATTTCTTCATGATCTTGCCAAGCGGAGTCGACCTCAGGCACAGCGTGAATTCTCTGAGTTACAACACTTTGCGCACTCACTTGATAAAATTGAACAGCTGGCAGCATGGGATGTTGCTTACTATGCTGAGCAACTTAAACATGAGCGTTATGAAATAAACCAAGAATTATTACGCCCCTACTTTCCTGTAGAAAAAGTCATCAATGGTATGTTCAGTGTTGTACAACAACTGTTTGATATTTCCATTGAAATAACCTCTGACGTTGATACCTGGCATCCCGATGTCCGTTTTTATCAAATTAAACGTGGGCAAACCTTAATAGGACAATTTTATTTAGACCTGTTTGCCCGTGCTAATAAGCGCGGTGGCGCTTGGATGGATGAATGCCGTGTCCGCATTAAACAGGCAGAACACCTTCAGTTACCTGTGGCTTATCTGGTCTGCAACTTTACCCCTCCTGTTGGCGACAAACCATCACTGTTAACTCATGACGAAGTAACGACACTATTCCATGAGTTTGGCCATGGGCTGCATCATATGCTGACCAAAATTGATTACTCTGACGTGTCAGGAATCAATGGCGTCGCCTGGGATGCAGTGGAACTTCCCAGTCAGTTTTTAGAGAACTGGTGTTGGGAGCCAGAAGCACTACAAATAATATCAGGTCACTATCAAACGGGTGAAACCTTACCTCAAGACATGTTAGAGCGTATGTTGGCAGCGAAAAACTTTCAGTCAGCGATGTTTATGGTTCGTCAATTAGAGTTTTCACTTTTTGATTTTCTTTTACATAAAGACTACACACCCAATATCAATATACAACAGGTGTTAGACCAAGTAAGAGAAGAAGTTGCGGTTGTACCAGCCCCAGCATTTAATCGCTTTCAACATGGTTTTAGTCATATTTTTGCAGGTGGCTACGCGGCAGGTTACTACAGTTACAAATGGGCAGAAGTTTTATCTGCGGATGCTTTTTCGCGTTTTGAAGAAGAAGGGATTTTCAATAAAGAAACAGGTAAATGTTTCCTTGAATCTATTTTAGAACGTGGTGGTTCAGAAGAACCCATGGACCTCTTCAAACGCTTCAGAGGCAGAGAGCCCGACATAACACCATTACTCAGACACAGTGGGATTATTGCTGATGTCGCATAATATCAAGAAACGTTTTATTGCTGGCGCGGTTTGTCCGCGCTGTGCAGAAATGGATCGAATAGTTGTATTCGAGCAAGAAGGCCAACAACGACGAGAATGTGTGGCCTGTGGATATTCCGATATCCTTATCATCAAGCCTGACCAAGTAGAAATACCCACCCGAGTCACTCCTGAGGATAAAAAGAAAGAAGATGTCCCTCCTCAACCTATTAAATTCTTCCCAAATCCTCGGCTAAAAAAACAGTCAGAAAAAAACAATAAAACTGACTAATTCATACTGAGTTTACCACCAGTAATACTATACCCTTTTTATCAGTTATATAGCTTAAAAGGGTATATTTCATATATTTATAAAGAACCATATATATGCTATATGGGTAACTCAAAAATATAGCATTTCAGGATTCTATATGAATAAATTATGTCTGACCTTAGTTTGGTTTGCTGCCTGCCCAGCGCTAGCTTACCAATTAGAATTTTCGTGGTTTGAGTCTCATGCTGTTAACTGTGAAAATTTAAGTGATAAATTAGAAGATACTGTATCTTTTGCAGAGCCAGATATGAGTAGCTTTCGTAAGCTATTAACAGTTACTGTTCCTGCAAACTCAACAGGAACTATTCACCGCTATATTGAAACACCAACCATGAAAATTACTGTCGCTGGTAGTATTACAGGAAATGAGAAAAAATACATTAATACTCACCTATATCTGATAGAATTAAGCGATGATGAGGATCTATCAATCACCGACAATACCACCTCTTTGAAAAAAAATAAGCTGTTTATACTCAGAAATGAGCAAACATGTGTTCGGTCATTATCCAACCTGCTTGATGACCAAAAAACACACATAATTACAACGGTTAAGTGGATTGATTAATTCGAGTAATCACATATTACTGAAAACCCATTTCTTGACTCAAATCAACAAGAAATAATACTGGCAATTAAGTACTCCATTTTAAAATATCATTTTCTTTTAATCTATGTAACAATCAAATAACAGTTTGAGTTAATAAAATTAAACGACTCAATATAACATTCATTTTTTTATATCATAAACCATTTAATACTTGGCACTACTTAAAATGATGAAAACCAACTATTTATCATCATACCATCTTCTAACTTTTATATTATTCAATACTGAATATCTAATCACTATAGCCTATCAAGCAAAATTAGAACTTAAAAATACATTATATATTGTAAAAGCTCCCAACAACTCCCCTTAAAAACACATCATATAAAAATTAACGACTAAGAAGGCTATGTTTTAACCGTTTATTTTTTGACTTTCTTACTCGTCCAAAATATAAATTTGCCCTTAAAGACTAACTCATTAAAGTTAGCAGCATATTTATTAGATTATAAAAGTGGCAACCAAGCGGATTTCATCTTAGTCATTAATCATCATTGCCTTGTATTAAGTTAACCCATAGATTGAGAAATATAACTTATTAACACAGCCATCATATAAATATTTTTATATATTTGCAATATCGTGCAATTTATTTTTTCAATAATGTATTTTTAGGAAAATTTTTTTTATGACAGATGTAACAATAACACAACCTACTCTGAATGGAGATTTACAATTAGACCAGAAATCATTGGTTGCCGCTAGAGTATTTGCAGTAAAAAAGATTTTAGGTGATGCAGCAGCCAACAAAGAAGATGAACAACTTCTTGAAATAGCCAATGATATTCATTCTAAAGCAGAGCAAGCAAATGCTACACAACTAGAAAAAGATGAATCAGTTTTACTCTATAATCAAGAAAGCTTAGTTTGGGCTAAAAATAATGACTTTACAGGGCTTTTAGGCAACGATAATACTGAAAAACGGTTACAGGCTTTTAAAGACAGTTGGTCTTTAGCGCTTGAACCGCCAATATTACCACTGTTTAAAAGTAGAACCCAATTAGCGGAAGAAGAGGTAAATCGTCGTTATCCTGATGAGAATTATGCAGCTGAATTACTCAGACCCCAAAGTGGAACGAATTTATCAACTGAAATTCTCACTAAACAGCAGGTCATTACACATTATAAAAACGATCCCAGTGTGTTGCATAAGTACTACGACCAGTTTTCAAACTATATTTCACAGAATTTAGAGCGCTATGTGAGTGGAAAGGCCTACAGCATCTTAAATAGAAATGGCGTTAAGTGGACTCTTCGAGATCAGCCTTTTCAAGCTGTTTGGAAAATAACCAGGATAACAGAAAAAGTAAAAACAATACCAATGCCAGCTTCTTTAGATGGTCGTCTTATAATTGATTCAGAAGATATCGACCGTCTTGATGGAGAAAGCTACTTATTCAAAGACGCAGATGGACATTTTGGATTAGTGAAACCTGACGGTAATTTATACTTTTATCCAAAAACATATCAAGAGTCTCAACTTGTCCATAATAATATTCCGACTGAACAAGCAGTTAGATTAGGCCTAGCTATTCCTAAAACAGCTAATTCATTGAAAATAAACATTGAATGTGAACGTCTATCAATTGATGGCAGCCTTAAGCGAGCTTGGCAAATTCCGCTGTTTATTGAAACAGTAAAATTTAAATATAACCCTATGGATGGGCTTAATGTAAATAATTTTGGAAAAACACAAAAGGACATCGTTGTCGGTGGAGGTTTATCAGGTCCACCTTCTATTTTATTTGAAACCAAATTTGGGTATTTTGGTTTAGTTAGGCCCGATAACTCAATTTTTTGGTACAACAAAGATTATAATCCACTGGTGAAAGGAGAACCCGGTTATACATCAATCGCTATAGCCTTAAACCTCAAGCCAAGTGAAAAGCATATAGGCTGGAAACGAGACTTTTATCCAATTAATCAGCTTAACAATACTGTAGAAGAAAACAAAATAAATCAACATGCTCATTTAAATTCACTCAACAAAGTAATAGAGCATAATACATCTATTTATTATCAGAAAGTCATCCGCCAATGGAAAACAAGCCATTATCAGGCCGATGGCTTCGAGTTATTTTGTAGAGCGATTATCCCCTTTTATGAAGTTATTCATAATGAAATTTTTGATCAAGACTACAATTTTGAATTTAAAGATATTGCGCTTGATGTCGCTGATTTAACATTTACCTTAGCCACTGTTGGAGTTGGGGCAGTAGGTGGTATCAAAGCAATCCGAGCTGCTATTACTGCAGCCAAAACGTTGCAAGGAGCTAGCCGAGCCGCCAAAGCCTCTGCAGCTATCCGCACCTTATTAAAATCGACAAAAACCAGCTCCTTTTTACGCAGAGCCGGCAAAGAATTAACAGACTTTGTGCTACCAGTATTTACAGCAAAAAATGCTGCAACAACAGTAGTCAGGGCTGGAGTATCAGGTACCACAAGCTTAGTAACTAAGCTTAGGTCTGTTTTAAAGGCTAGTGATGAATCTGTTGATCTCTTAGGCTCAGTGAGTAGATTTGCTTTTGGAGAAGCCACAAACACTCAAATTCTAGATCATTTATATTCAGAAGTAGTCAATTTAGCCGGTAAACATGTCCATGTCCCGAGCAGCATAACCTTAGCCCGACTCAAAGCAAGCCTACAGGAAGGAGCTAATCGGTCTATCCCAGATACACTTTATCGAGGCCAATCTGGAGCCCCCTCAGGAGCAGGACTACCCCGGGCATTAGGAGCAGCAGCGCCTACAACTGATGAGTTTTTAGTAGACCTTATCAAACATACATCAAACTCAGGGGGTAGTGGAGGAAAAAGCCTTTCTTTATCCAGTGATGCGAGCTTGGCTCGCTCAGTGGCAAATACTCGCCCTAGTGGACGAGTATATAAAATTGATACAACTCAAAACCCAGATATGTTTCGTAGTATTGAAGACATTTTGTTAGAAGAAGGACCGCGTTTAGTAAAAGAAGGGAAATTACCACCTGGACGTTTGAAAAATGCCATTATCCATGTATATAGCAGTAGAACTGAGCAAGAGATTTTCTACATGGGTGGTGATATTCCAGCAGAGATTGTCGAAATGACACCTTGGCGGCCTGCAAATGAACTATCTGAAACCACATCAATTCAAGATAACAGTAAACAGCTAGTTCAATCAATGGCAAGCTTCACAGATAAGTCTTCAGACTCCAGTGGAGTTTCTGTTGACCTTTCCCGCACTAGCCATGAAGCTGTGTCCTTACCCATAAACAATAGCTAGGTTATTATTTTTGGTTGTATCGCAAGGATGCTGCAACCAAAAAATTAGGAAAAAATTAATCAATAGATCAAGTCTATCACAAAACAGTTTTATATATACTCGACTTTGGCCATTTAGAAGCTAAGTCATTGTAGGTAGAGCAATACTATTTGAGATTATAGCCTGAATTAACTCATGTCTAATGAAAACCATGATATGAATTAATTCTAGCCTGTTGTTTCTAATAGCTTATTTTTAGCTGCCATATGTATTCAATAATGGCCAAAGTCGAGATCTTACTAATTATTTACATAGTTAAGGAAGTGAAAACTCACACTACTTGAATCACACCAAAAGCATGCCATGTATTCAGCTAGTGACAAACCTAAAGTCACAGCTAGAAGAGGCACCATGAACAAACTCAAATATTTTCCTAAATCATTAACCTTGGTTTCAAGTAAAACGATCGTATTCATTTAAACCTCAGCCTTTTATAGTGATGTATATCAAATTCCCAAAAACATCTAACAAGTAATATCTTTTTAAATTGTAAGACAACTAGGCGGTTTTCAGAAAATGCTTAGACTATACGCTAGTTTTATTACTTTAGTACTTTTATTTTTTAATCAGGTCTATGCCAACACAGATACAGCGTTAATAAATGGCGAGAAAGTTAATAGCGATATCAATCACGTTATGAAACAATTAAAAGAAGCTATGCTTAGATATAGCGACTATAGACTTAAAACTAATGTCCTTCCACTTCAAAAGAGCTTAGATAAATTAATAATCAATAGCATATCTTATAACTATGACATACCCATGAGTGAAGAACACAATGCCTTAATTCAATCGTTACCTGTATCTGACCAAAAAAATTGCTCTGCAAAGTTTAATAAGCTAGCACAAATACAGAGTGAACGGCTCGGTGTTATTGCTCAAGATGTTCAAACTGTCTTCCCTGAACTAGTATCAAATAAATGTGGTTATTTGCAAGTGGACTATGTTGGCTTAATTCCCATAATGATTGAAGCCATTAAAGAACTAAAACAGGAAATTAATGACTTAAAAACAAGCAATCTTGATAAAGCTTATTAACATTAATCTTTTATAACCTCTATCGTACGCTGATCTATATAGTAAATGGAATAAACATATGAATAAATATTACTCACTAATAATTATATTTACACTAATGACATTTAAACCTTGTCACGCATTAGATGATCCAAAAAGTGAGGATAACAATTGGTATTCAGTACATGACTTCATTCGTTTTTAGTAAAACACAAACCAAAAACTAATGCTTGGTTTCACGTATACCCAATACGAATGGTTTTATGTGCGGCTATAGAGTAACAAAGTCTCATGAGATTATATTAATAGGTGATTGGGGTGAAAAATAAAGATAACAAAGCCTAGAAACCAAGCATAAAAAAAGTGGACAATGCCGATTCGAAACTTGAAGGCTGCACTCAATCGTTTTATGATTGAGTTTGAAGATAGACTTAAACCCTATATCTAAAACTGGGCGGATACACAGAAATATTTTCAGGGTCTTAAGAATTGCAGTTATTACTTGAAACCAAGATAGTTTATGTTAGGCCATTTTGGAAGTAATTCTTGTTCTTTGTTTGTTAACTTCAGTAAAAAATCGTGTAGTTCAGCACTTAGCTGTTGATGGCCAGGAAATTTTGAATTAACTATATCTATGACCACTGCATCAAGAACTTGAGCGACAGAATCACCAATGATACTGTGCATTGTTGCATTCAAGTAAACAATTTTTTCAGGAAGCAGTGGCGTAAATGTTCTTTCTAAAAAAAAATCACTTATTTCTTCTAGTATTCTCATTGCGAGATAAGATTCTAGCATTAATTGATGAATATCAGACTTACACTTCACCAAGTCCATTGGTGAAATAAAAAAGTTAACAATCACTTTTAACACTGGCAACCAGTCATCTAAAATATGGTATTTTTTAAATAACTTATCTATACCTTCCAGAAATTTTGGTACTAGTCTGACGTAATCAAGCGTAAGGCTGAACACATAGAGTTGTACATCATTCTGTGGAATCCGCAGTTTTAAGCTTAAATCTTCAGCTTCGCTTTGCAAAAAACGCTTATAGTTATTTAGTATGACTTCATCTTTTAATGTCTTATCAATGATCTTCGATAGTGTTTGAATAATCATTCTCGTATTTCTATTTAATATCCATATCAGCTATACCTTAAAATGAAACACTAACTCACCCAAACGCTTACCTTGCTCAGAGAGTTTTCCTGTAGCTTCCGCTGTTTCTTCTATACCATGAGCTACATCACTGATAATGTTAGAGATTTCAGTGACATTTTGATTGATAGACTCAGACACTTTCGTTTGCTCTTCTGCTGCGCTGGCAATTTGATGGTTCATATCATTAATAATATTTACTGAATCATTAATAGCAGATAACGCTTCTCCTGCTTTTTTAGACTGATCTACAGTCATTTGACTTTGATCCCGGCTGGCATTCATTACTTTTACTGCTATTGATGATTCTGACTGCAATCGCGAAATCATTTCTTGAATTTCTTGAGTACTCGCTTGTGTTCTACTTGCTAAACTTCGTACTTCATCTGCTACAACAGAAAAGCCACGACCTTGCTCTCCTGCCCTTGCAGCCTCGATCGCAGCGTTTAATGCTAATAAGTTAGTTTGTTCTGCAATACTCCCTATAACACCTAATACTGAACCAATGTTTTCTGTTTCAGCATCCAGTTTATTCATGACTTCTTTTGTTTTTTCCAAGCTGCCAGCAAGCTCATCAATTGAACTGATTGTACTTTGTACGATTTGACTTCCTTCATCCGATTCCTCATGAGCTTTATTAGCGGCCTCTGCAGCTTGCGTAGCGCTTTGAGCAACTTCACTTGCAGTCGCTGACATTTGATGCATCGCGGTTGCAACTTGATCTGTTTCTGAACGCTGTAGATGCAACTGTCCACTATGATGCTTGGTTAATTTATGTATATTTTGCGTTGCCTCCTGATTAGACTGAGTGATATCTCTGACTTGAATAATAATTTTATGTATCTTTTCAACAAATTTATTAAAGGCCATCGCAAGTCGATCTACTTCTGTATTACCATTAACCGCCAGTCGTTTTGTCAAATCACCATCACCTTCAGAAATATCCTCCATTAACGCTACAGATTCTTGTAATGGTCGTGTAATAGAGTGTGTAATCCATAAACTTGAAAACAGCGTGACAAGCAATGCGACAATTGTCCCACCAAAAATAATTGTCAATAGATAGGTTTGTTGTTCAGATACTTTCTCTTCCATTAACGCGATTTGCTGATCAATATCAGTAATATAAAATCCGGTTCCAATTACCCATCCCCACTTATCGAGATCAACGCTATAGGAAAGCTTTGTCTCATTCAGGTTACTGCTAGGGTTCTCCCAAAGATACTGAGTAAAGCCATCCTTACTGCGTGCAGAATCAATCAAATTTCTTATTAATGGATTGCCCTCGGCATCTTTTAAATCAATTAAATTTTTTCCTTCAAGCTCTGGTTTTGGCCCTAACACAACATTAGTGCCATCATATCTATACACAAAGAAATAACCTGATCCACCGTAACGTAAATCCCTAAGAATGTTTTTCGCTTGCTCTTTATTATTATCTGAACTACTACCATCATATAATGGCTTGATAGCCGTAAGCGAAATATCAATATACTGTTTTAATTCATTCTGTTTACTTTTCATCATTTGCTGACGTGTTTGTTCCAGCTGAGCACTACCAAGATGATCCATTCCATAATAAGCAAGTAAACTAACCAGCAGTGCCACAAGTACCATAGGTACTGTAGCTAACAACATCATCTTTTGTTTAATATTCATATGCTTATCAACTCGAATCTACACTTTTATTTCCATTACTACGAATATATATCTTATGTTTAATCTCCCTTTTATTCCTAACGAGTGGGAGTAATGGCGTTATAGACATCAACTATCTAACTTCGACTAAATCTATTGAGCATACCAAAATAGCGCTCATTCATCATGCGCCTTGTATGTGCCAGTGCCTAAATAGGTTTTACGCGTGTATATATCCTTCTCGAATGATTTCTAGGTTTTGTTATCTTCACTCCGCACCCCAATCACCTATTAATATAAGCTCATAGGTAGTATGGGCTCACGGGGCTTCGTCATTCGATGGCCGCACCTAAAATCATTCGTATTGGGTAAGTATAGAGGTTTTTCAGAAGAGTATTTATATTCTTGAAAGGTTGTACTTCAACAACTCAAAATAGCAGAGTAAGTCAGGGTATACTATTAATATATACCCGACTAATAACTGCTTTCTGGAACATTTACTCATTTTTCCAGACCACAAGCTTCTGCTTTTTATCAAGCAGGTAATAGCTTGCACACATTAATGCACTTCTGGCAAAGCTAAAGGCATAAAAAGCTAACCAAAGACCGTGATTACCCAGTGGCTTTGCTAAATACCAAATAGGTAGAAAAAAACATAGGGTAGCGGCTATCGTTGTGTTCTGCATTACACCTGTCCTTGCCAGGCCTATAAAAACGCCATCCATCCAATAGCTCCATACCGCCACTAAAGGTAATACTATTAACCAAGGTAAATAATGGCTTGCTGCTTGTTTAATTTCTTCAATATCAGTGAGTAATGCGATTATTACTTCTCCTCCCATATAAAATACCAGTAAAAAAAAGATTGCCATAATAGCAGACCATAAACCTGTGGTTCGAACTGTAGCTTTAAACAAGGTTTTACATTTCTCTCCAACTGCTTTGCCGGTTAAAGCTTCAGCAGCATGGGCAAAGCCATCTAGGCCATTGGAAATTAACAATAGAAAATTTATAAGTATCGCATTAGAAGCTAAAGTAGTATCACCTAATCGTGAACCCTGAGCAGTAAAAAAGGCAAAACAAAATAATAAACTTAAACTACGAAAAAATAGATGACGGTTAACACTCAATAACTGAAAAAATCTAGCTTTATAATATATACCTGAAAAATCGAGTTGAATTATCTGTTCACGTAATACACGAGTTACTAAGTATAATCCAAACCCCATACTGAGATAATCTGCACAGACTGTAGCAAGTGCAACACCTGTAGCCGTCATACCCAGCCCCATGACGAAAAAAACATCAAGCACAATATTCACGCTATTTGCCAATAACATTAAATATAAAGGTGCTCGCGTTTTATGCATACCTATCAACCACCCCAACAATGCAAAGTTAATGAGTACGGCAGGAGCAGAATAAATTCGAATAAAGTAATAATTTGCAAGCTCAGCGCTTACTAAAGATGATGGTTGAAAAAAGGTTGTACTTAACAAAAATACTGGTTTAGCACATAGTATTAAGACTAAACCTATTACAATGGCAAGTATGATTGACTGAAAAAGTATTCTAATAATTGACTTTGAATCTCTTGCTCCATAGGCTTGAGCGACTAAACCTGTAGTACCCATTCTGAAGAATCCCATACTCCAATAAATACAACTGAATATTGAAGCACCAATTGCAACCGCGCCTAAATAAATAGGTGAAGGTAAATGCCCAAGAACAGCCGCATCGACGAGTCCTAATAAAGGCGTCGTCACATTGGCAATGATCATCGGCCAAGCAAATCGCCATACATCGTTATGAATATATTTCATAGAGTAAATAAGTCAGGGTGTTGTCATAAAGGCTGCAATTTACAAATGACTAAAAAAGCGCATTAATACACATGTAATGTCATTCAATTTTAACAAACAACTTTATTATACCTAATTAGCATTATTATTGTCATAAATTAGACCAATTTTATTCTTAAACTAGCTATACCTACTGCGAAGGTTTTTAGGGACGACTGTCAAATGATAACGATTCGTAAAGGGTATATGTGATCTAAAACTAATAAGTTAAGAATGTGAACAGCCTGTAATCATACTAAAACCAGGGGACATGGAATGTTGTTAGCACTGCGTCAACGTCAGCTGTTGGGGCTTGGCTTACTATGGTGTACCGGGTACGCTCAAGCAGATTGGGCGGCCAATATGCGTGAAGGAGTTACCGCCGTAAGTCAGTCAATCTATAATTTGCATATGACAATATTTTGGATTTGCGTTGTCATCGGCATTGTTGTCTTTGGAGTTATGTTTTGGTCGATGCTTATGCATCGTAAATCGAGGGGAGCAAAACCTGCCACTTTTCACGAAAATACACTGGTTGAAATTATCTGGACAACAATTCCTTTTTTCATTTTGGTTGGTATGGCCATACCAGCCTCTAAAACACTCATTGAAGCTTACGATGCCAGTGAAGCTGAAATTGATATTAAAATAACAGGCTATCAATGGAAGTGGAAGTATGATTACCTCAACGAAAAAATTGGCTTTTTCAGTAATCTCAGCACTCACCGAGATGAAATCAATAACCTTAAGCCCAAAAATGCCAATTATTTATTAGAGGTTGATGAGCCTGTTGTGGTACCGGTTGATAAGAAAGTACGCTTTCTCATTACCTCTGCCGATGTTATTCACTCATGGTGGGTACCTGACTTAGCAGTTAAAAAAGATGCAATACCAGGGTTTATTAACGAAGCCTGGACAAAAATTGAGAAACCTGGCGTTTACCGGGGACAGTGTGCAGAGTTATGTGGGAAAGATCATGGTTTTATGCCCATTGTCATCGAAGCCAAAACTGAAGATGACTACAAACTTTGGTTAGCAGCTAAACAGGAACAAGCAGAAAAAGAAAAAGAACTGACCACAAAAGAATGGTCCATGGAAGAGCTCATGGCTCGTGGTGAAAAGGTCTATAATACAGCCTGTGCCGTCTGTCACCAGGCGAATGGCGAAGGTATGCCACCAGTATTCCCCGCTCTAAAGGACAGCCCTCTCATCATGACCGGGGATGTAAAAGACCATATTGATATTATCGTTAACGGCAAACAAGGCACGGCTATGCAAGCCTTTGGCAAGCAGCTGAGTGAGGTTGATATTGCTGCTGTTACTACTTATGAGCGTAATGCGTGGGGTAATAATAAAGGCGATATGGTTACACCTCAGGATATAGTGAAATTTAATGAGGCTGCTCAGTAATTCAAGGGAGATAGATTATGAGTGCCGTATTAGAAGGACATACGACAGATCATCACCATGGACCCGCTAAAGGTTTATGGCGCTGGGTGCTAACCACTAACCATAAGGATATTGGTACCCTTTATTTATGGTTCAGTTTTGCCATGTTTTTATTCGGTGGCACCATGGCATTCGTTATTCGAGCTGAACTGTTTCAGCCCGGTATGCAAATAGTTGATCCTAACTTTTTTAATCAAATGACAACCATGCACGGCCTGGTTATGGTGTTTGGTGCTGTCATGCCTGCTTTTGTTGGTTTAGCAAACTGGATGGTGCCGATGATGGTTGGCGCACCCGATATGGCTATGCCCAGAATGAATAACTGGAGTTTCTGGATCTTGCCTTTTGCATTTGCCATGTTAAGCAGCACATTATTTATGGAAGGCGGCGGTCCCAATTTTGGTTGGACATTCTACGCACCTTTATCCACAACCTATGCGCCCCCTTCAACGGTGTTATTTATTTTATCTGTGCATATGATGGGTATTTCTTCAATTATGGGTGCCATTAACATCATTGCTACCGTTTTAAACCTGCGAGCACCAGGTATGACATTAATGAAAATGCCGTTATTTGTCTGGACCTGGTTAATTACCGCTTTTTTATTAATTGCCGTTATGCCTGTTCTTGCAGGTGTCGTCACTATGATGTTAATGGACATCAGTTTTGGCACCAGCTTTTTTAGTGCAGCAGGTGGCGGGGACCCGGTATTATTCCAACATGTATTCTGGTTTTTTGGCCACCCTGAAGTATATATCATGATTTTACCTGCTTTTGGGGTTGTCTCTGCGATTATTCCTGCCTTTGCACGTAAACCACTCTTTGGGTATACCTCTATGGTATACGCTACAGCCTCCATTGCATTTCTGTCTTTTATTGTATGGGCGCATCATATGTTCACTGTGGGTATGCCAATTACTGGTGAACTGTATTTTATGTATGCCACCATGCTGATTGCCGTCCCTACTGGAGTGAAAGTCTTTAATTGGATAACAACTATGTTCAAGGGAGCATTAACCTTTGAAACACCCATGTTATTTGCGGTAGCGTTTGTCATTTTATTTACAATCGGAGGTTTTTCCGGACTGATGTTGGCCATTGCCCCCGCTGACTTTCAATATCACGACACCTACTTTGTTGTTGCTCACTTTCACTACGTATTAGTGCCTGGTGCGATTTTTGGCATTATGGCAGGTGTTTATTATTGGCTGCCTAAGTGGACAGGCTATATGTACGATGAGACCATGGGTAAAGTACATTTTTGGTTGTCATTCATTGGCATGAACTTAGCCTTTTTCCCCATGCATTTTACTGGATTGGCAGGAATGCCACGCCGTATTCCTGATTACGCTTTACAGTTTGCTAACTTTAATATGATTTCCAGTGTAGGTGCATTCCTGTTTGGCTTTACGCAGCTGCTATTCTTATTCATTGTGATTAAATGCATTATGGGAGGCAAAAAAGCCAGTGCCAAACCATGGGAAGGTGCCGAAGGTTTAGAATGGATGTTACCTTCTCCAGCCCCTTATCATACATTTACCACACCACCTGATGTGAAATAACCAATTTATTAATATGAATTAACAACTAGCATTAAATAACTCATAGTATGGCAATGGATAGCTCAGTCAAAAAAACCACATTGAAGTTAGTCTTACTGACACTGACGATGTTTGGCTTTGGTTTTGCAATGGTTCCACTCTACGATGTGTTTTGTGAAGTAACGGGTATTAATGGCAAAACCAATAATACCCCTTACCAATACCAAACTGAAAAAGTTACCATTGATAAGAGCCGCACAGTTACCATTCAGTTTGTCACTAATAATAACGATAAAATGGGTTGGGATTTTTACCCCAAAACAACTGAGCTAAAAGTTCACCCAGGCCAACTTGAAAGTGTGGTTTTTTTTGCACATAACCCTTCAGAACAAGCGATGGTCGCCCAGGCTATCCCGAGCATTACACCTTTTGATGCAGCTGATTATTTACATAAAACGGAGTGTTTTTGCTTTAATCAGCAGCGCTTAACTTCTGGAGAAAAAGTTGATATGCCAATGCGTTTTGTGATTGATCAAGCGCTTCCTAAACACATAAAAAAACTTACACTTTCCTATACGTTATTTGATGTTACACCATCACATTCTAATTAAGTGGAGGCAGCAATATGGCAAATGAACCCAATAACGCTGAGCCAGCTGCCGACACAGAAAACCGGAGAGAAGACATGGCAAGTCATCCTACCTACTACGTCCCAGAACAGAGTAAGTGGCCCATTATTGCCTCGGTGGGCTTATTTTTAACGATGTATGGTGCGGGTAGTATGCTGATCGACAGCCAAACAGGTAATAAAGAATCCAGTGCCCACTGGATTCTTTTTCTAGGTGGCCTCATTATGGCTTATATGCTGTTTGGCTGGTTTAGTAATGTCATCAAAGAAAGTCGCAGTGGACTGTATAGCCCGCAAATGGATCGTACATTTCGCTGGGGCATGACCTGGTTCATTTTTTCTGAAATTATGTTCTTTGCGGCATTTTTTGGTACGCTCTTTTATGTAAGAACCTTTACTGTACCCTGGCTTGGTGGTGAAGGTGATAAAGGACTAACTGGACAGCTTTTATGGCCTGAGTTTCAAAGCCAATGGCCACTCTTATCAAACCCTGACAATAAAGAATTTCCTGGCGCATCAGAAGTTATCGACCCTTGGAAGCTACCTTTACTCAACACCGTGTTGCTTGTACTATCCAGTGTGACCGTTACCATCGCTCACCATGCTCTGCGGGAAAACAAGCGGAAATTACTCATCGGTTGGATGATAGTTACCTTATTGCTTGGCTTTGCGTTCCTTTATTTTCAAGCAGAAGAGTATATTCATGCTTATAACGACTTAGGCTTAACACTTGCAGCAGGCATATACGGATCTACATTTTTTATTTTGACGGGGTTTCATGGTGCCCATGTCACCCTGGGTGCAATCATGCTAACAATTATGTTGGCCCGTATACTAAAAGGACATTTTTCTGCTGACAACCATTTTGCTTTTGAAGCCGCGGCCTGGTACTGGCACTTTGTTGACGTCGTCTGGATAGGACTGTTTATTTTTGTATACGTTTTTTAGCATTTATCAATATAGATTAAGCTATTTCAAAACGGGAAGTATAGTTAAAAAAAGGCTACGGAATTGCCATCCATAATGACTTTATTCTTATTTCGCAGCCTTTTTCGTACCGTTTTCAACCAGTAAGTAAGCAACCGTAAAAGTCGTTGTAATAAAATTCTGTTTGCACCATTTTTAGGGTACATTCAGGTATAACTGTTTAACAATCTTTTTCTGGAGATAAACAAGAAGGAAAGTTACTCACATGCATGTCATTCACTTAATGAGTAAATCCAAGGGGACTTCGGCTGAAACTCCCCTGTATAATAGCCAAAAGCAAGTAGTAAAAGGATAATCAGTGTAAGGCCCACTCTGACCTTTAATGAGTTAACTAAACGATTCGTTTTGCTTTGATCGTGTATTAAAAAATAAAAGCCTGATGCCAGACTGACTACTACAGCCAATAAGAGAATCAAAATAATAATTTTAAGAATCATGAGTAATGGACCTAAACACCCTATGTTTATTAAACAAAACCAATTATCCATAATTTGTCAATAGTATTTTATTCGTTATGAAGTACTTTATACGCATAGCCTTATTATCTGTAGTAACTATACCACTATTCACCTACCTTGGTTTTTGGCAGTTAGGCCGTGCAGAAGAAAAACAAGTGATACTGAATAGTTATAATTTACTGAAAAATAGTGAACCTGTAACTATTCACTCTGCAGAACAAATTACCTCCTTGGCAAACTACCAGCCGATTTCTCTCTCCGGTAGGTTTGATAATCAGCGTTTTTTTCTACTAGATAACCAAGTTATCAATGGTTACGCAGGTTACGATATAATAATGCCATTTCACCTAAACAATGGCGATACGGTTCTTATAAATAGAGGATGGGTGCCTCAAGGTATATCCCGAACTCAACTACCCAAAGTAGATCCAATTTATACGAATGTTACTTTGCAAGGAATACTCTATCAACCAAGTAACCATTTTACGTTAAAACAAGACATTTTAACTAACAATGTCTGGCCACAAATTATTCAACGCCTTAATCTGGCACAGCTCTATAGTACTCTAGCGTCACCAAACGTATTAAATACAGTTATCGTTCTTTCCGCAAATAGTAACTATACGTTTACCTATCACTTAAAGCCTATAAATATGTCACCAGAAAAGCACACAGCTTATGCAGTGCAATGGTTTGCACTCCTTTGTTTAATGCTTGTAATGCTGCTAGTGATAGTCATACATGCTTATCGAAACAAATATAAACCTGAATTCACCAGTAAGTAAGTGAGACATGAAGTCACAGGAAAGGAGTCCCTATGTCATCCAGCAGAAAAAATAAACTATTACTTATCATTATCTTATGTACACCAATTGTAGTCATGGTTCTTTCTTCTACTATGTTCAAAACAGGCTTTTTAGTGCCATCCACTACTACAAATCGAGGTATTTTATTACAACAAGAGTTATCTATTGAAAAACTAAACATAAACAACGGATCATTATGGCTAAACAAGCAAGTAGATCCCCGCTGGTCAATAGTAATCATTCCTACCCATAAATGTATGGAACAATGTGAACAAGCATTATATCTAACCCGTCAAGTCCATATTGCTCTAGGAAAAGAAGCAAATCGTATACAACGTATTTTACTCAATACACAAATAAGCCCACTTCAAACAGAGCTAAAAAACCAGCACCCTAGACTTAACTATTTACCCTCTCAACCTGGTCACTTAGATCCTCTAGCAAAACTTATTAAACATAATTTTCCTGAAGATAACGTTGGTATCTTTTTAGTAGACCCTCTCGGCAATATTATTATGCAATATAGCGCAAAACAAAATGGACAAGACTTACTCAAAGATATAAAACATTTACTAAAAATATCACTTATTGGCTAAAGAAGACCGCTAAATGTTAATAAGGTAATTTCATCAAATACAAACACTAAACATAATTTGTTACGGATATGCCCACAGTATAGGATATATACCCAAAACGAAGGGTATACCTAGCTAAATAAGGTATAGCTTGCTGTATCATAAGGAGATCACCATGCCAAATAAACCAGGATATTATTGTGCGCTTATTGCCACACTGTTGGCAGGTATTGTTGTTGTTTTAGGTGCTTATACCAGACTTGTTGATGCCGGCCTAGGTTGTCCTGACTGGCCAGGATGTTATGGATTTCTTACTGTACCCACATCAGAGGATGAAATTAACATAGCAGAATTACGTTATCCAGAAACGCCTGTAGAAACACACAAAGGCTGGCCAGAAATGGTTCACCGGTATTTTGCAGGCAGCTTAGGCATACTTATATTAATCCTTGCTGCACATTGTTACCGCAATCGACATCAGGAAAATCAGCCCGTTAAACTGCCCATCGCAATTTTAATGCTTGTCATACTGCAAGCTGCCTTTGGCATGTGGACTGTAACTCTTAAATTGTGGCCACAAGTGGTACTTGCTCATCTGATCGGCGGATTTGCTACTTTTAGCTTACTATTTTTGCTGACATTAAGGCTTAAAAGAAAATCGACCATTTTCCCTAAAGACAAAGTCACTCATCCTTCAAGATCAGGCACTGATTCTAATATTACTCACAGGTCAAATAGTAATAAAAACCTGACCGATACATTAATAAAAGCAAAAGTGCTTGGAATTAGTGCACTCTTTATTTTATCGGGGCAGATTATGTTAGGTGGCTGGACTAGCTCAAACTATGCAGCATTAGCCTGCATTGATTTACCCACATGCCATAATACATATTGGCCAGAGATGGACTTCTCAGCGGGTTTTAATGTATTTCAAGAAATTGGTCCTAACTATCTTGGTGGGCAGCTCGACAGCTCCGCTCGAACAGCAATACACTTTGCCCACAGAGTGGGTGCGATTATTACAACATTTTATTTGTTATTTCTAATACTATGGATTAAACAAAAACTATTACCCTTACTGACTTATCAACGAAAAAATGTTGCTAATGCATTACTTTTGTTATTAAGCGCACTGTGCATCCAAGTCAGTTTAGGTATCAGCAATGTTATTTGGTTACTTCCACTTAGTGTTGCTGTTGCACATAATGCAGGTGGTGCATTATTACTTCTTAGCTGCATTTTCGTTTGTTACCATCTCTTTAAAATAAATAATAATCAACATAACACTATTAATCTCCATGAGATGTCCAACTCAACAGGAGAGTTTGTAAAATGAATAATACGCTTCCAATAAAACAAACCGCTAGATGGCAAGACTACCTTGAATTATGTAAGCCAAAAGTTGTTGCGCTGTTAATGATGACGGCACTCATAGGTATGTTGCTAGCCTCAGAATCTTTTCCTGCATGGCATATCTTGCTATTCGGTAATATTGGGATTGCCTTATGTGCTGCATCTGCTGCAGTTATCAATCACATTGTGGATAAAAAAATTGACCTGGTAATGGCACGTACTCACAACCGTCCTATTGCACAAGGTCGCGTTGAACATCAGCAAGCTATTATCTTTGCAGCAGTACTTGGTTTGTTAGGTATGTGTATATTAGTGTGGCTAGTTAATGCCTTGACGGCATGGTTAACACTCGCATCTTTAATAGGCTATGCAGTTATTTATACCCTTCTCCTCAAGCGGGCAACACCACAAAATATTGTTATTGGTGGCTTAGCAGGTGCTGCTCCCCCTCTGCTTGGTTGGTGTGCTGTCGCTGGTGAAATTCATGCTAATGCATTATTACTGGTATTAATTATTTTCGCTTGGACCCCACCACACTTCTGGGCACTTGCTCTACATAGAAGAGCTGAGTATGCCACTGCTAATATTCCCATGCTACCTGTAACTCATGGTGAGCATTACACAAAATTACATATACTGTTTTATACTTTATTATTAATTGTTATTACGGTCTTTCCATTTTTAACTGGTATGGCAGGTCTCATTTACTTAGCATCAGCATTGCTGCTAGGTGGACGCTTTATTTATTGGTGCTACCAACTGTTTAATGAAGAAAATAAAAAAGCAGCCATCAATACATTTAAGTTTTCCATAACCTATCTCATGTTATTGTTTAGCGCACTTCTTATAGATCACTACACAGGATAATAACCATGCCAAAGGGAATTAAACTCACCGTTACGGGTCTCATTATTTTTGTTGCACTGACACTAGGCCTTTTCGTTAATCGAATGATGACGCCAGCACCATTAGATCGCGACCAACTCAGACTTCAAGGCGCTTATATTTTTGATACTCCACGCTCTTTCGACAATATAAGTCTAGTATCCCATAAAGGAAATACCGTTACTAAAAAAACATTTAAAGACAAATGGACACTTATTTTTTTTGGTTATACATTTTGTCCTGATATTTGTCCCACTACCCTAACAGAGCTAGCGTCACTTAAAAAAATGCTAGGGGAACATTACCAACAACTAGCAAGTGATGTGAACTTTGTTTTTATTACTGTTGATCCATTGCGCGATACTCAGGAACAGCTGGCTAACTATTTACCTTTTTTTGGTGATTACTTTACAGGTGTAACAGGTTCAATTAAAGATATTTACAACTTAGCTTCGCAACTTAATGTACCTTTTAACCCAATCACTCATCCCAAAACGGAGAATTACTTAGTCGACCATAGTGGAAACCTATTAATTCTCAACCCCAAAG
The DNA here is from genome assembly GCF_000428585.1 of Zooshikella ganghwensis DSM 15267. Classification (GTDB taxonomy): domain Bacteria; phylum Pseudomonadota; class Gammaproteobacteria; order Pseudomonadales; family Zooshikellaceae; genus Zooshikella; species Zooshikella ganghwensis. The sequence continues at coordinate 70,496 of NZ_AUAF01000015.1, forward strand.
GGGACTACCATGGTTTTATAAAGCCTCCTCTTGAGCCAGCAAAAATCGCCAATATTCTATCTACTGTGAGTCATGATTTTGAACTCTATAAGAGTGAAAGTTAAAAATTCACATTTGTCGTGTGAATCAAAGCAAACATAACCAAAACGAAGGGTTTTTAGGGGTGGTAGTTAAATGCTCCTCGGCAATAGCGCCTGCATTGCTCTACTATATGACATCCATGTCATTATGCATAAACTGCATTCCCATCATCCTTGGTGGTAAAGAGTGCTGACAACAAACCCTACTAATGTGTCGGGAACACATTAGTACAGCTTCGCTGGCCCGTTAGGGTGAGCGCTATGGATAGCGCACATAAAAATGATTCATGAAGGGTATACTTAAGATGTTACTTTTAAAAATACTTCTTTATGATCACCTTTGTCCACAGTCTATAGGGCACCTCTAAAAATTCTTATTGATGTATAATACATAGCAGCTGAGTAATAAGAAACGAGTGCTAGCAAAATGGTGCAACCAGGTTTTTTTGATCTGAAAGATCGTTATAACAAGCTGAATGAGCGTGA
>NZ_AUAF01000016.1 GCF_000428585.1 Zooshikella ganghwensis DSM 15267
TATTTACTCACGACTAAAGAGTTGGGGATATCAACATAAAACCGTTTGTCACGGGAAAGGGGAGTATGCTCGTGATGAAGATGGGGATGGTTTTCACGAAGTACATGTTAACACCATTGAAGGTTGTTGGTCATTACTACGCTCATGGTTAAGACCTCATCGAGGTATTTCTCAAGAAAAACTACCTTTTTATTTAGCATTATTTGAGTTTGTGTACAATATAAAGTGCCGAGGAAAAAGCTTACTTAATGATCTAATAGAGCTATTGATATAACCCCCTAGGAATCCATATAGAGCCTTTATTTAAAGTCATGTCACAGATTACTAAAGATAAGATTAATACCGTATACCTTCCCTCAGATAGCTTTTTAATTTCGCAGCGAGCAGCGTTAATAGAAGCTATCAATGCGTTTAAAATGCTGTCAGTTGCAGCTGTTGATATTTTTGTAAAAGACGGGGCATTACTGGGGACAACCGCAATTTATTATGAACTGGGAGAGCAACTTGCCCAGCGAGTCCATCAGCATCAGCAAGGTGTGCCTATAAGTAAGCTAAGCGTTGTAAGACCAGGCCAAGGTCAACTACTCATCAACCGATCAGCCTGGCAACGCTTTTCACTAACGCTACCAGACAGCTTAACGAATAAAGTGCAATGGGTTGGTGATCAATAAGCCAGTCTTTCTCTTTTATTACCCCCCACAACTAACTGGCCTGACGAATATTACGCGCCAGCAAACCAAACTCTCCTCCTTGATAGCCGGCTAAAGGAATTTTCACTCGGTGACCAGAGCCTGGAGCAACTTCCATCGTTTCACCACGCTTGTTTTCCATATGCGATAGCGCAAATGTTTGATTACCTTCTGGTGTCAGCAACTCCAGCTCATCACCTATCGCAAAACGATTTTTTACATCGACAACAATAAACTGCTCATCCGCCTCAACAATTTCACCTACAAACTGCTGCTTGTCACTGATCGAATTGCCACGCTCATAATTCTGATACTCATCATGTACATGACGACGATAAAAGCCCTCGGTGTAACCACGACTGGCTAACTTCTCAAGGTCATCCATCAGGTCCATATTGAATGCTTTACCTTGCACAGCATCTTCAATGGCCTGGCGATAAACTTGTGCAGTTCGCGCGACATAATAATGGGACTTGGTCCGGCCTTCGATTTTTAATGAAGCCACGCCCATATCAGTTAACCGTTTTACATGCTGAACTGCGCGCAGATCTTTGGAGTTCATGATGTAAGTGCCATGCTCATCTTCAAATGCAGGCATCAGCTCACCAGGACGGCCCTGCTCTTCCAATAAGAAGATTTGATCTGTGGTTTGTCCAGCACCCAGTTGTGGAGCAACCTGCGCTTCTTGCTGAGGGTCTACAACTTGAACAGCAACAATATCACCAGTTTCTGTTTGTTTCGCATCGTGTGCATCATACTTCCAGCGACAGGCATTGGTACACGTACCCTGGTTCGGGTCACGACGGTTCATATAGCCTGACAACAAACAGCGACCAGAATAAGCTATACACAGTGCACCATGAACAAATACTTCAAGTTCCATCTCAGGGCACTGCATACGAATCTCTTCAACCTCATCCAATGAGAGTTCACGGGATAAAATAACTCGCGTAATACCTTGCCGGTACCAAAACTTTACCGAAGCGTAGTTAACCACATTGGCTTGCACAGAGAGATGAACGGGCATATCTGGCCATTTATCTCGCACCAACATAATCAAACCAGGATCAGACATGATCAGCGCATCAGGCTGCATTGCAATCACCGGCTCCATGTCCTGCATATAGGTTTTGATTTTACTGTTATGGGGCGCAATATTGCTGGCGAGATAGAATTGTTTTCCTTGCTGATGCGCTAGCTGAATCCCCTTTTCCAGGTTTTCCATCTTAAAATCATTGTTGCGTACCCGAAGGCTGTAACGAGGCTGCCCTGCATAAACGGCATCTGCACCATAGGCAAAGGCATACTTCATATTTTTCAGGGTACCCGCAGGTGATAACAATTCCGGTTTCATAACCTACTCGCTCTGCTCAATCGCCAACGGTCAAAAAATATACAAACTTTAGCTTTAAATATAAAAAAACCCGCTTTGGCGGGTTTTAGCAACCTGACAAAAAGACAAAAACCTTATTTGATTTTTGCTTCTTTGTACATCACGTGCTTGCGAACAACTGGATCAAACTTTTTCATTTCCAGTTTGTCTGGCGTGCTGCGCTTGTTTTTGTCAGTTGTGTAGAAATGGCCAGTACCTGCAGAGGATACCATTCTAATTTTCTCACGCATGATACAGTCCTCCTAATTAAATCTTTTCGCCACGAGCGCGCAAATCGGCAAGAACAGTGTCAATGCCTTTTTTGTCAATAATGCGCATACCTTTAGCAGAAATCCGCAGTCTTACAAAACGCTTTTCTGACTCTACCCAAAAACGATGGTAGTGCAGATTAGGCGCGAAACGGCGCTTGGTTTTGTTGTTAGCGTGAGATACATTGTTTCCAGTGACTGGTCGCTTACCAGTTACCTGACAAACCTTTGACATTTTTCGCCTCTCCAACCGCTTGCCAACCTCATCGGTTGGTAAACCTATTACCTAAATCAACCGGGTGTGCCTTTCAATTTAGCTGAAATTCAGTCAATCGAGACGCACATCTGGGGGCCATTGATTCACGCAGTTTGATGAGGCGTGTTGAGTTGGCCCAATCGTGTGCCACCCCCGCAAAGAGCACAGCTTTATACCAGAAGACAAGCCTATTCGCAAGAAATCCACGATAAAATTGGCAACATTTTGATCAATTAAACACCAGCTATCAGCAAGCCCTTTTCTGCAAAGGACAACACATCAGCGTTACCAACGATTAGGTGGTCTAGCACCCGTACATCGATTAATTCAAGTGCTGCTTGCAGCTGCTCGGTGATATAACAGTCTGACTGACTGGGTTCAGTATCACCACTTGGATGGTTATGCACCAGGATCACTGCAGCAGCATTCAACATCAAGGCCTGCTTAACCACTTCCCGAGGATAGACAGCAGCGGCATTTAGCGTGCCACGAAACAACTCCTCAAAGCGAATGATTTGGTGCTGGCTATTCAGGTAGAGGACAGCAAATACTTCATAAGTATAATGCCTCAATTTACCCTGCACGTAGCGCTTGGTCTGAGTTGAACTCTGTAAACTGGCTCCCTCGGCCAGCTGCGCCTCCAGGTGGCGTGTTGCCATTTCCAACACCGCTTGTAACAGCACATACTTGGCCGTTCCCAAGCCATGAGCCTGACAGAATTCCTGCTGCGTAGCTTCCAGCAGTGGTCGTAACCCACCAAACGTTGTCAACAGCTCACGGGCTAAGTCCACCGCAGTTTTACCTTTAACCCCTGTTCGTAGAAAAATTGCCAATAGTTCTGCATCTGAGAGAGCACTTGCTCCCATCGCCAGCAAGCGTTCTCGTGGCCTTTCACTGCACGGCCAGTCCGTTATTGCCATGATGTATCATTCACTCTTTTTAACTAATACGAATCCATTAAGTCCTGCTATGGTTTTTTGACAAAGGCCACTATAGACTGATGGCTTCCACGACCACGCAGGGATTAGTATCTTAATGGGCTAATCTCGAAATTAATGCGAACAAATACCAGCTTCTACCGTTAAACCAATCCAGAGTTACCATGCACCAACTACAGAGTAAAAAGATTGTCCTGGGCATAACCGGAGGCATTGCAGCGTATAAATCGGCCGAGCTTGTGCGTCGCCTGCGAGATGCTGGCGCTGAAGTCCGTGTTGTTATGAGCAAAGGTGCACAGGCCTTTATTACCCCCCTGACTTTTCAAGCCCTATCTGGCCACCCTGTCCACACTGAGCTGTTATCGCCAGAAGCTGAAGCTGGAATGAATCATATCGAGTTAGCGCGCTGGGCAGACCTGGTAATCATTGCACCAGCAACAGCGAATTGTTTATCTAGCTTGGCACAAGGCCGTGCAGATGACTTACTTAGTACTCTGTGTTTAGCTACAGAAGCACCACTGTGCATTGCTCCAGCCATGAATCAGCAGATGTGGCAACATGCTGCCACACAACATAACCTGCAATGTTTGATTGATCGTGGCGTGCGTTGCTTTGGCCCAGCACAAGGCTTCCAGGCCTGTGGTGAGGTCGGTCCAGGGCGGATGTTAGAAGCCGCTGAAATTGCTCAATTATGTGCCGAGCAGTTCAGCCCAAAAATCCTGACAGGCCATCATGTGGTTATTACTGCGGGACCTACTCGCGAAGCTATCGATCCTGTGCGCTACATATCCAATCATAGCTCTGGAAAAATGGGCTTCGCGTTAGCGCAAGCTGCTGTTGACGCAGGGGCAGAAGTCACACTCATCAGTGGGCCTGTTCAGTTAGTAACCCCAAGGGGAGTTAAACGGATTAATGTAGATAGTGCAGAAGCTATGCATAATGCCGTTCAAGAGCACACCAGCACTGCTTCAATTTTTATTGGTTGTGCTGCTGTTGCTGATTATCGCCCTGAGCAAGCAGCCAGCCAAAAGCTGAAAAAAGATCCGAACAATGCAGAACAAACAATGACATTAACATTGGTTCGTAACCCAGACATTATTGCCAGTGTTGCCAGCATGCAGCCAAAACCCTTTGTCGTTGGCTTTGCCGCAGAAACTCAAGCCCTTGAGCAACATGCTAAAGATAAGCTAACCCGCAAAAAACTGGATATGATTATTGCTAATGATGTCAGCCAAACCAATATTGGATTTAACAGTGATCACAATGCCGTGACTGTTTATAACCCAACACAACGCATTGCACTCGATCAAAATACCAAGCAGGCCTTGGCAAAGCAGTTAATTTCCCTAATCCACGAACAACTCACATCGTAATAGTTAAAGTTAAATTGCTATGAAACCAACGTTACAAACTAAAATACTCGATGCGCGCATTGGTAGTGAATTCCCTTTACCCCACTATGCGACTGAAGGCTCTGCGGGGATGGATTTACGCGCCTGCCTTGATGCACCACTTACGCTAGCGCCAGGGCAAACAGAACTTATCCCCACTGGCATAGCCATCCACATTGCAGATCCAGGACTCGCAGCAATGATTTTGCCTCGCTCAGGATTAGGACATAAGCATGGGATTGTGCTTGGTAACCTGGTTGGCTTAATTGACTCAGACTATCAAGGTCAGCTGATGATCTCTTGCTGGAACCGTGGACAAGATAACTTCACTATTCAACCAGGTGATCGTATAGCTCAACTTGTACTAGTGCCTGTTGTACAAGCTCAGTGTGAGATTGTTGAAGACTTCGACTCCACTGACCGTGGGGCTGGAGGGTTTGGTCACTCAGGGAGAGGGTAAACCTCCTCCTCAAAAAAGTTTTTCCTGGATAGCCGCAGCGAAGAATGTATCAACTCTTAAACCTGTTAATGCCGTTTAAACGATTACCCTAGGCTGTATATCGTTTAAATTGAGTCAACGCATTGCATTAACAGGCTTTGAGCTTATCCTGTTCATAGCCAAAATGCCTAACAAGGCAACACTAGTCTTAGCTTATTACACGACTAGTTGTACTTTATCTCTATAATTATTTGCATACCCTTCGCTATAGGTATAGTCATGCCATTTTATAGGCTTAGCTTAACGGGATAGTTATGATTAAAAAGCGCCCCAAAAAAGAATCAGATAACAATAAGCAAGCAGCCCCCAGTAAAGGAGCCCCCTCCTCACCTAGCAATCACAAGCCTATTAGTCATTTTTTTCTCGTCAGCAGTGCAGGCTCAATATTAGGTGTTTTACTCACTTTAATCATTGTTTTTCTTTTCTACTATGCCAGTGGCAACAGCCAGTTCAAAGACGAGGTTATTGCCGCACGTGGTGCGCAATACCAACATCAACTTAACCTGCAAATTGCTGTTATTGAACAGACAGTAAATGGTCTTGGCAAAAATCTCGACGTCATCTCTGCCCTTGAAGAAAAAAACCAAGATAAATTACGCCAGCTTGAAAAAGCACTTACTGCCTCAACACCGCATGCGGTCCAGGTGCGATTCCGCAAGCGTGATGATGATTCACTGGCGAGTGATGGGACCGTGCCCATGAACTATGCTGCTCGTGATATGGCAAGAAAGTCTGAACGTGGCCAACAAGTTCCCGCAGAAATCCATAAAATAGAAGGCACACCTTATGTAATTGCCACAGCTCGCATTAAGCCTGAACAAGGCCCTGTGTTAGGAGCAGTCATTACTGTCTTTGACTTATCTGTTTTAACCAATGCCTTTCAGTCAATTCCAGCCAATCAGGGGCAGGTAGCATTACAACAGCAATTTAATGCCAATCAACAACCACAAAACCAACTTACTTATGGGCAAGCTACTAGCGGAGAATCCCCAGTTATTCTGCAAAGCAATAATGCCTATTGGCAACTGAGTTATACGTCATCTGACTTAAGTAATAAGCTGCCACTCTCCATCTTGTGGATTATTATCGCCGCGATCATTGCCCTTACCTGTATTGCTGTCACTACTTGGTTGGCCATGAATATGCTAACCAAAGCAAGCAGGGCAGATGCAGCCTCATTGGTTACTTTTTTAGAAGCACGAATGGCTCAAAAACGTAAGACAGTAAACTGCCAGCTTGACTTATTCCATAACATTGCATTGAGTTTAGAGCAGTTATTTAAAGATCAATTTAGGCCCGCAGTAACAAAATCCAAATCTCAGCCAGAAATTGACGATTCCGTAAAATCTACGCCACCTACAAGTGATAATATCGCTCCATCAACATCATCTGTAGCAGATGAAATAAATAACTTTAATTTTGCAGACCCACTTTTCCAGTCAACAGATATGCTTGATATTGAAGAACTGGATGAAGATGGATCTGACAACCAACCAGAGGATACTCAAGTGGAAGTGCCAGCAAGCATTTTTCGTGCATACGACATTCGAGGTGTTGTAGGCGATACACTCACTTTTGAAACTGCAACGCTCATAGGAAAAGCCATTGGCTCAGAAGCACAAGCACGTGGTGAAAAATGCGTTATAGTAGGTGCAGATGGACGACTGTCCAGCCCTGAAGTCAGTCAAAACCTTATGCAAGGTATTATCTCGACGGGCTGTGATGTTATCAGTATTGGTATGGTGCCTACACCTGTCTTATATTTTGCTACCCACATTATTGATGAGTCTAACTCTGGGGTCATGGTTACAGGTAGCCATAATCCACCTGACTACAATGGTTTTAAAACTGTTCTCGCTGGAAAAACCCTAGCCAACGAGGATATACAACAGTTATACCAGCGCATCAAAGAAAATAATTTACAGCAAGGCCAAGGCTCACTCATCGAAGTTGATGTGTTAGAAAGTTATGTTGAGCGTATTCGCAATGATATTGCCCTGGCGAAACCCCTTAAAGTGGTTGTTGATTGTGGCAATGGCGTGGGTGGCGTTATCGCACCACGACTTCTGGAAGACTTAGGCTGTAATGTCATTCCACTTTATTGTGACGTGGATGGAAACTTCCCTAACCACCACCCTGATCCGGGCAAACCAGAAAACCTTAAAGACCTTATTGCCAAAGTAAAAGAAACCAAGGCCGATTTAGGACTAGGCTTTGATGGCGATGCAGACCGGGTAGGTGTCATTACCAATGAGGGTAAACTGATTTATCCTGATCGTCTGTTAATGCTATTTGCAAAAGACGTGGTCTCACGTAACCCTGGTGCAGACATCATCTTTGATGTGAAGTGTACGCGTAAGCTCACTGGCTTAATCAGTGGTTACGGCGGCCGTCCTATCATGTGGAAAACCGGACACTCCCTCATTAAAGCTAAAATGAAGGAAACGGGCGCGCTACTCGCCGGTGAAATGAGTGGGCACATTTTCTTTAAAGAGCGCTGGTATGGCTTTGATGACGGTATTTACAGCGCAGCTCGCTTACTTGAAATTCTGTCTACCGAAACCCGGAATGCTGACCAAATTTTTGCCTCTTTTCCTGAAACAATCAGTACGCCAGAAATCAATATCCAAGTGACTGATGAAAATAAATTTGATTTGGTTGATCAGCTTGCGAAACAAGGTAACTTTGGTAAAGGCACTATCACTGATATCGATGGCGTTCGCGTTGACTTTCCAGTTGGCTGGGGTCTGGTTAGAGCATCCAACACGACACCTGTTTTAGTCTTGCGCTTTGAAGCCGATACCGAAGAAAACCTAAAGAAAATAAAGGCATTATTTAAAAAACAATTGTTAGCCGTTGACTCTAGTTTAGATATTCCATTTTAACCCCTGAGTAACGACGCCATTAATACTGCCCCTAGCCAGATATACCCATAACGAAGTTTTTTTAGGGGAGGCCATCAAGTGATCAAGCCCCAGAAGCTTAATATTAATAAGTGACTGGGGTGGCAGTTAAATGCTCCTCGGCAATAGCTCCTGCATTGCTCTACTATATGACATCCATGTCATTATGCATAGACTGCATTCCCACCATCCTTGGTGGTCAAGAACGCTGACAACGAACCCTACTAATGTGTCGGGAACACATTAGAACAGCTTCGCTGGCCCGTTAGGGTGAGCGCTATGGATAGCGCACATAAAAACGATTCGTGAGGGTAGCAATGGCACTATGCACCAGGGGCAAATAGCTTATGGAGTTAAAGGGTGTTATTGTCATTGACTTCAAATTAAATGTTTATGCACAACAATACCCCTATTGAAGGGTATACTACCAAGCACACTAACCTTGGTAATTGATTTTTTTGATGGTATCCAGCATGACACTTTCACACGAAGCGGCTTTGCAATCTGCTTCAATCTTAACTGACGCCTTACCCTATATTCAGCAGCTATCCGGTCAGACTATTGTAATCAAGTATGGTGGGAATGCGATGGAGAGTGATGCGCTAAAGCGCAGCTTTGCGCGTGATATTGTGCTGATGAAAACATTAGGGATTAACCCCGTCATCGTCCATGGCGGAGGACCACAAATTGGTGCCCGCCTTCAACAGCTAAACATTGACACTCAGTTTATTCATGGCATGCGCGTTACCGACCAACCCACCATGGATGTGGTAGAAATGGTCTTAACTGGCCAGGTTAATGGTGAAATTGTTAATTTAATCAACTGCTACAATGGTAATGCTGTAGGCCTTTCCGGAAAAGACGCCCATACTATTATTGCCCAAAAACTCACTACACACCTTGTGCCTGATGGAAGTACTGAAACTGTCGACTTAGGTTTTGTCGGTCAAGTTGCTGAAATTCGTACCGATTTAATTGACTTGCTGCTAGCGACAGATTTTATACCGGTCATTGCACCTATTGGGGTAGACCCTCAAGGCAACACTTACAATATCAACGCAGACCTTGTTGCAGGAAAAGTGGCGGAAGTGCTACAGGCCAACCAGTTACTACTGCTCACTAACACGCCAGGCCTGCTTAATAAAGAGGGTCAACTTATTTCAGAGCTGAATACGACTGAAACAGACCGACTAATTGCAGATGGGACGATCAGTGGTGGCATGATACCGAAAATAAAGTGTGCTATAAGTGCTGTAAACCATGGGGTAAAAAGCGCCCATATTGTCGATGGTCGGGTAACAAGTGCTGTATTACTTGAGTTATTCGCAAAAGCCAATGTGGGTACACTGATCAAGGCTTAGCCTAACCACCAGGTAAGCTGTTTCTTTGTTACTGAATACGACGACACACAACAATAAGCACGACATTGCAACGCTAAGCCACTTTAAATTAAGTTGAGCTTGGCAAGGATCGGCCATTCCGGGGGGAAGACTTGCCGCTATGTCTACGACATCAGAACAATTACAGGTAATAATGGAAAACACCCACAAGCTATCGCGCAAAGAGCAAATATTGCAGGCACTTGCGCATATGTTAGAGCACAACCCCGGCTCTCGCATTACAACATCTCGTTTAGCCAAAGAGGTTGGGGTCTCTGAAGCTGCACTTTACCGTCACTTTCCCAGCAAAGCGAAAATGTTCGAAGGGTTAATTATCTTTATAGAAGATACGATTTTTTCACGGGTGAAACTGATTCTCGCGGAAGAAAAATCAGCCATTCGCCGCTGTGAACAAGTGCTTACACTCTTGTTAACATTTACTGAAAAAAATCCAGGTATTACTCGCATACTGACAGGTGATGCGTTAATGGGAGAAACAGAACGGCTTCGCTCTCGCGTTATTCAGTTTTTCGACCGGCTGGAGACACAAATCAAGCAAATAATTCGAGAAGCAGAGTTTAGGGAAGGATTGCGCACCAACCTAACACTCAGCGGAGCAGCAAACTTACTCATGGCGGCAGCAGAAGGCCGTATTTCACAGTTTGTACGCAGTGAGTTTAAACGGAGTCCCACCGAGCTATGGTCAGAGCAGTGGCCTTTATTGGTGGTCGCCGTGTTTCGTAAAAACACCTAGCTTGAACAGCATCTCTGGCTGTAAGAGTTAAAGTTTAATCTGAGCGAGAGAAGGGAATAGCTTTCCCTTCAATCTCTAGCACAATTATATTGCTTTGATAGCCTTTGACGGGATAGCGCTTTTGCTCTGAGGTTTGTTCAAGAGCAACTTTACCTTGCTTATCAGTAGTTTGCCGAGAATTAACCGTCACTAGCAGTGCCTGCTTTTCCGACTTCCAGTTGCCTATCCTCAGTGTACGAATGCCAGAAGGCGCATTAGATACCCAGGTTAAGCTGCCTTTTTTGGTTAATATCATTTCATGCTTGGTATCACTGACAGCGCCACTAATCCAAATACCATGTAAATCTTCCTTAGAAATATCAACGGGTTCAGGAACCTCTGGGGTATCCTCGCCAGTTAGCACTCGAAAACGCTCTATATCTTTCGCAAACTTTGCTTTAACTTCTTCTTGTTCCTTACGGCGTCGCTCAACTTCTTTTTCTAGCCGCTTGGTTTCGCTTTCAAGGTGCTTGATTTCTTCTAAGATCCGCTTTGGTACTTGTCGTCCACTTCGTTCAACATTTGCCGCCTGCTCTTCTTTTTGCCCTTTGTTTTGCTGAGTACGCCTAATATCACCTTCAGTAGTTTTTATTTTATCTTCAATTTCAGCCAACTGACGCTGCATAGCTCGTTCGATATCATCTGTCGAGCTGTACAAGGTCAATAGCGTTTTATCTCTTGCCTCCTGCTGGGCTCGCTGCTGCTCTAGCGCCTCACGAATCAAGTCCTGCTGTTTTTTCTCAATAAGCTGCTCAGGTGTAAGTGCTTTGGGTACTTTTTCTAAGACGCGACCTTTATCATCAATGACCGTATATCCTCCCTTTGCAGCCAGATGCGGAGGTATACTGCTTGAAATAACCATGTTCCCGCTTTCATCCACAAAGCGATAAAAACGAAGTGGCTCCGCTCCCCACACCACGCCCGATAGCAAGGAACACGTAATGGCAATTATCAAACTCCGCTTTATATGGTTTTGCATCATCACATAACCTAAACGCACAACATTGTGAGAGTGTTTAAAAGAGTGTTAAGCCTTTACTACCTGTTACCTCAACGCAGTTAAGCAACACCATATTGCTGCCGATACTGCGCAACGGCTTCAGCATACTGCTTGAGGTTTTCATCACTTTTAATAAAGTCTAGTACTTGTTGAAGATTAACAATACTAATAACAGGTATTCCAAATGTTTGTTCAACTTCCTGAATAGCAGAAAGCTCACCTTTACCGCGCTCTTGACGGTCCAGAGCTACTAACACACCCGCAGGCTTTGCCCCTTGATCCTGAATAATCGCCATTGACTCTCGAATTGCCGTACCTGCCGTAATCACATCATCAACAATAACAATATTGCCTTGTAATTCAGCCCCCACAAGCTGGCCACCCTCGCCATGCTGTTTGGCTTCTTTGCGGTTAAACGCGAAAGGCGCTTCACCATGACCTTGGCTGGCCAAAGAGATGGCTACACTGGTCACTAAAGGAATACCCTTGTAGGCGGGTCCAAACAAAACGTCGTAGTTAAGTTGAGCATCCATTAATGCTGCTGCATAAAAACGCCCTAAATGCAGCATTGCCTCACCCGTTTTAAACAAACCCGCATTAAAAAAATAAGGGCTTTTTCGGCCAGACTTTAAAGTAAACTCACCAAAGGTTAAAACCTTGTGCTCAATTGCAAATTTAATAAAATCGCGTTGGTAATTTTGCATGTTAAAACCTAATTATTAACTATTAGGGTTCCACAGATGTTTAGCTCAGGTATCATACACTCTCCTTCAGCAAGGGGCTATGTATGAAGATTATTAGTTTCAATTTGGACGGTATCAGTCGTGCGTGTGAGAAAGGCTTTTTTGAGTGGCTAAACCGACAGGATGCTGATGTTATTTGCCTGCAAAATATTCAGGAAAATGACGCCGAATTGACTGACCAGCGGATTTTCCCAAGCGATTACCTGCACTATTTTTTTTCTGCCGAGCCTGGTCAGCCTGGCGGCGTTGCCATTTATAGTCGAACGCCGCCCAAAGCTATTATGACCGGCCTGAATTTTCCTGAAGCCAATACCTTTGGTGCTTACATTCAAGCTGACTTTGATCGCTTAAGTATAGCCAGCATCTGGGTACCTGAGTGCTATCAGACAGCCGCATTAAAATCCGCTAAATTTAATTTTCTTGATGCCTATTTCCTACAACTGGAAAAAATACAGCGCAAACGCCGAGATTTTATTTTATGTGGCTCATGGGAGATTGCCTTAGACCACCATGATGTAGCCACTATTGATAACAAACATACCCTGTCGGGTCACTTGCCAGAAGAGCGAAACTGGATGGAAGATGTACAACGACAGCTGGGGTTTGTGGATGCCTATCGTGTTGTAGATCGTAGTACTGAACAATACACCTATTGGCATAATGAGGAAGCATTTGAACAAAATACAGGTTGGCGCTTTGATTATCCTTTAATTACCCACTCATTAAAATCACGTGTACTTAATGCAGGTATTTACCGTGGACAGCGTTTTTCCAACCATGCGCCCGTGATTACTTATTATGACTGGGAGCTACCCAGCGAGCTCTTTTGATTTAAAAGTACCCTTCTAAGGCGATTGTCTGCCAAACTGGCAGACCCGCCTAACTTATTTATTGGCTAGCCAATACTAAGGCATAAACACGCCTGCCAACGCATCTCGCTGACAAGCAATCAACTGTTGTATACCTGCTTCGGCCAAATCTAACATTTGGTTCATTTCTTGGCGTGTAAATGCGGCATCTTCTGCTGTACCTTGCACTTCAATCAGGCCACCCTCTTCATTCATCACCACATTCATATCAGTCTGCGCATTCGAGTCTTCGGCATAGTCTAAATCAAGTACAGGCACACCTTGATAAACACCAACAGAAACTGCTGCCACAAAGTGTGATAATGGATCAGTCGTCAGTAATTTCTTTTGCTGTAGGGTTTGTAATGCATCAATCACAGCGACCATAGCCCCCGTAATCGAAGCAGTACGAGTGCCGCCATCAGCCTGAATGACATCGCAGTCAACATAGATAGTGCGCTCACCTAGTTTGGTAAGGTCCACTGCAGCTCTTAATGAGCGCCCAATTAACCGCTGAATTTCTAAGGTTCGCCCACCCTGCTTACCACGTGATGCTTCTCGCGCCATACGCTCGCCAGTAGAACGGGGCAACATACCGTACTCAGCAGTAACCCAACCTTTACCTGCACCTTTCAAAAAGCGAGGCACATTCTCTTCAACTGTCGCATTACAAATAACCTTTGTATCACCAAAGGCCACTAAAACAGAGCCTTCAGCATGCTTGGTATAGTTTCGGGTAATGGTCACTTCGCGAAGCTGATCGGGAGTTCTACCACTTGGACGCATAGTGTTTCCTTGTTTAAACGGGAAGATACAATGACTAGTCATTATATACCTTACCGTTGCGGCTTCGCATTATCGCTACCACTTCATAACTATAAATGAACCGAGCACAACGCAACTGATGCCTAAAAGATTGATCTAAGCGTAATTCGCGAAGAGACTATGCTAAGGTACAATCCACAACCAGTTTACAAAACCCTATTGGCATCTACTTTTAAGCTGAAATGCGTCAGTGCCAATAATGAGGTAATCCTCGTTCACACAACAGCAAATTTGGGAAATCATACATGACATGCAGCATGACAGCCTTTGCCCGCTTGGAAGCACAAGAATCATGGGGCACCTTGAGTTGGGAAATTCGCTCAGTTAACCATCGTTTTCTAGAACCACACTTCAGGCTGCCAGAAGGCTTTCGTGATCTAGAGTTTGCCCTGCGAGAGCGAATCCGTAAATTTGTCTCTCGTGGCAAACTGGAATGTCAGTTACGTTATGAAATCGCCCCAGGCTTACTTGAAGAATTTACCGTTAATGAAGCCTTAGCTGAAAAGCTCGCCAATACCTGTAGCCGCCTTACTCCCATGTTCAACAGCGTGCAACCCATCGATATGTTGGGCGTTTTACAATGGCCTGGTGTGCTTCAAGCGAATGAAGTAGATCGTGACACTATGAAGCAAACGCTACTCACCCACTTTGAATCAGCACTCAAGCAGTTGGTTGAACACCGCCAACGTGAAGGCAAAGAGTTACAACAACATATTGAACAACGACTTGCTTCTATTAGCGAAGAAGTCACCAATGTACGACAAGCGATGCCTGAAATTCTGGATCAACAGCGACAAAAAATCCTCCAGCGCTTTGAAGAAATCAAGCTTGAATTAGATCCCACTCGTCTTGAGCAAGAAATGGTCATGATTACCCAGCGGGCCGATGTTGATGAAGAAATGGATCGACTACAAACTCACGTGACGGAGGTGCAACACACCTTCAAAAAACAAAAAGGCGCCATTGGTCGTAGACTGGATTTCCTCATGCAGGAAATGAATCGCGAAGCCAACACCCTTGCCTCAAAATCCATCAGCACCTCAGCCACACAAAGTGCTGTCAATTTAAAAGTATTGATCGAACAAATTCGCGAGCAAGTACAGAATATTGAGTAGTTTTTTAGCTTAATAATGATTTACGAAAAAGCCCTGCTAATTAAATGAAATTAATGCAGGGCTTTTTAGCCTCAGTTTCGGATAACAATTGCAACCACATCTTTTAACTTTACAAAAAACTACGCTTCAACAATCCTTTATTTTCCTCCCTAATGGTTGCTAACTGATTAGCTATCAACTTAATGGTGCTAGGATGTACACCAAAATCTTTGGCAATAGCAGAAAAATTAGCCAAAACATCAACAACTTCATCAATGCTTTGTTGAGCTTGTTTCCAGTTAGCAAATCCTGCATTTTTCGTCAACTTTTGAATGGCTTGAAGTGGTGGTTGTTTTCCATAACCCCCAAATGCTGTGGCGTGTTCTTTAAAAGGGTGTGGGCTAAATGTTGTGTCATAAAAGGGGGTTGGACTCCACTGTCCGTTATCATCCTGCAAAAAACCCCAGTTTTTACTGTGATCATCCTGATTGCAGGCAAACAAATTGAATATCGCTCGGCGAAATTGCAATTGTCCAATAGCAGGCGATTTACAGAGTTGACGGCTCGCCTTGATCAGATCTTCATAGTCCAAGCTTGGCACACGAAAATCAGCATCAAGGAGACCACACGCACTATGCATATGCAATCGCCCTGGTTTTGTATAGCTTTCTACCCAGTCGAACCGCTTTACGGCAAGCCATGCACATGCACCACTTTGCTTAGGAGCATCTAGTAGTTGCCATTTTGGCGGATGTAATTGCGCCACCTCAGCCAAGTGTAAGTAAACTGCCTCACAGAGTCCCTCTTCATGACCTAGTGGTAGATTCTTTGATGTGAATTTAACTAACCAAGCTTCATCCCCCAATTGGGCCTGAGAACGACAGCAACGGGGGTCACTAGGTGACAAAAACAGTTGCGCTTTAGGTCTAGCCCCTCCAGAGCTGCCTGCTGCCACTAATGCAGCAAGTACATCCATCGTTTGGCCTTCAAACAATGCTTGTGCTTCAAGCCCTATTGTAGCCAGATCAACATCATCAGTTGATTGAAGCTGATATTCTGATGTTGGAGCAAAAGTCAAAGATCCCATCCCATTTGAGCCAACAAAAGCAAGCCGATCCATTGAAGTAAGCTGTGCTGGTAACACTCCGTGTTGTCGGAAAACTCGGTCCTGTAGCAATAATCCCCAGCCATCAGGTAAGCTGTCTGCAAACACACCATGTAACCCATAATGAGGGGCTTTAGGTGCACGCTGTAATTCAGTGGTCGCCTTTAGCGTAAATGGCGATAAGTTACCAAAACTACTCAGGTAACCTGAGTCATATTGAAAAAAAACACCTTGTCGATTTTGTGCTAACACACCAACAGTTATAACCTCTCCAGTAGCTAAAGTGCGCAATACTGTGAGCTTTGAAATTGGCTTAAAGCTCATCTTTGAGCACCTCATCAATTGTAGTGGGCATGACAGAGTCAATTGCTGTGCTTTGTGTTAACGCATACAAACGTTGAAGATCATCCAAGCTCTGCCAAAGAAGCAATAACTGCCTAAATGAGATTTGTCCAGTTAATTCAAATTTTTTGATTGTCGAGGTAGGAACACTACTACGCGCAGCCAACGCATCGCGGGATAGCTTTGCACGTTCACGTAAACCACGCAGGTGCGCAGCAAAAGCCTTCTGAACATCAGTATCATCTATCAATAAGAGTCGAGTCATAGCACAAGAAACATGGATATAATAGTATCCATTATAGTCGTAAAAGCCCAATAATAGACACTATTGTATCCCAAAATACATGTTGTGTGCATTATCCTTAGCCTTTGCCCTAACCGGCCAGATAGTCATTCAAAAATGGCTTTTTCTAAAAGTAGGTCAACAATAATTAACTTTAATTAAATAATTTTGATATTGAGTACGCTAACCATTGTGTTTAAGCTCATATTTTCAACCAGGTAAGGATCAATCCAAATCTAGCAATTAATATCTATACCAAAAATTTAAAGCTCTGTGTTAACAGCGGCAAAATGGCTATCTTAGGCGACACTGGCTCACCATTAAGGACTCTTTTCGGGTCCATGGTCACAAAGCCCCAAAACTGCAAAAAATTTTCAATAAAACGAACCTCTATCAACACGCCTAACAGATCTTGTTGAGAACGATACTTGCTCTTTGGCACTTGTTTAACCAAATCGGGAAATGCTGTCTCAACGTCTTTAATTAACCGTTCCAATGAACCATGTGATTGCAATCGCCAGAGCATAAACAACCAAAATGATTTTAGGCTTACATCATCAGACCAACCGTCCAAATAGCCCCAGTTATACTGCTCAACTACCGTTTCTAGAAGAGGCAGAAAGAAGCCTGCTATCCCTTGTTGCTGATATTGTTTTAGTATGCCATCACTCAGGTGAAACCGCCCACGCTCAAAGTTAATAATGCCCGCTAACTCGGCCAACACACGGGTATAATGCAAAGCATTAAATTTATCTTCGTTACTTCCAGTATAATCACTGATGCTGGGCATGGTCTCAAATTCAGCCACGGCAAATTCAGGCAGTAAGGCGCTCGCTTGCTGCACTAACTTAGCTGGTAGATTGCCTTTCGCTGTTGCTTTAATTGAACCTCCCTGCTCCACCATAGCATCAAGCATCACAGATAAATAACGCATAACAGGGCTAGCCGACAAATCACTAGGTACACTTATCTTAACGTCAGTTAGTTCATTAAAGGGAGCATAGAGCCAATTCGACATTTGTGTCGGCGACAAACCACAAAAATCATCAATGGGGCGATTATTACGCTCTACCATTTTTTGCTGAGCTAAGCGGTTTAACTCATCCTCTGTCAGTGTCGGATTCATAGCAATGGTTTGTGAAATATCATCAGCAATTTCTGAATGCTGTTTTGAAACTGCATCCATACAACAGCGCTTATATTTTTTGCCACTGCCACAAGGGCAAGGATCATTACGTCCAACTTTCATTTTATCGTTCTCTTATTTGCTCCAATATTTTTTTATGAAACAAGCTCTGCAAATTAAATGAAATAAGTGTAATTTATTTGCATTTATTGCCTAAAAGCACCCATCTCATGTATAAAAAATCAAATTTTTACCTATGTCACTACTCAACCGTTGCAACAGTCCAAATACGCTTCAGTGGTAGCTCAGCTTTAATCGATTCATCCAATTTTTCGTAATGAGTAAATAACTGATCAAGTAACTCTTGTTGGCTCCATAACTTTATACGGAAAAAACTGCCTGCCAGCTCTTTTTGCACATTTCGTCGAAAGCCTCCCCAGGCAATAAAAATGCATTGATTCGCACCAAATTTCGACATGGCACCAAGCAATTTATCCACAGTAGGTCGATCAACCAGCTCACTACCAGACTTTACTTCAATACAGATATTTTGGTGACCAAATCCCATGGGTCCATCACTGGCTAAAATATCCACTCCCCCATCCGAACCTTCAGGGCTTTGCCACGTCGTATAACCTTGCGCTTCTAAAAGCGCACGAACCAAACGTGTTAAATGATGGCCTTTAAACTTTGCTTCAATCATCTGCACAATTTGATTATGGGCAAGTTCTTCCAAATCAACATTAGCACTTTCATCATCAGCATCTTGTTCTTTTTCGGTATTGCCTAGTGCAATAATTTGTTGGGTAGATTCAGCCTGCCAACCATTAGCTTCCATTGCTAGAATCCGTTGCTCTGCATTATTGCGCTGAATACGACAAATCGTCATAAAGGCACCAAAGCTATTTAATAAATCCTGGGAAAAGTGCGAGCGTGGGATAGGTTCATCCATCCAGTTCACTTGTCGCCAGTGAAAAAATGGGTCAGGGCCTGCAGGGTTAAACTGATAGTCAGAGTTTATTTTTCCAACATAAATCACCGGTTGAGATTTTGAAGGCAAGATCACATAGTCGCCAACATTCATCTTATGTGCAAACGGCCAAAGTTGACTCACATAGTTAATTAAACGCTTAGGTTTTGAATCTTTATATAACCCTTCAAGCACCGCCAGTAACTCTGAACGTTGCCGTAAATCAGCTAAATTCTGCTTAAGTTCATCCCAAGTGAGGTACACGCGATTCTCTTGAATGAATTTTTGCTCAAATTCGCCACTTGAACCGGCTCGAATTAACCAAACTGCCATGTTTATTCTTTCCATAGGCTGGTGAAATGCTACTGCTATTTTAATAAGCTCAGTATTAAGCAACAAAATGTTATAAAGATTGTGACGAAAAGAACATCAAAAAGGTATAGGAATTACTAACAAACTCCATTGAGAAGCGTAGTTGCCATGCCATCCAACCTTGATTTTATCTTTTCCCAGTTGGGCATCACCTGTCTCATTAAGCGGTAAAATCGTTGGCTATGGTTATGCTCTGCTATATGGCAAAGTTCATGAAGAATAACATAGTCGATACATTCTCTAGGGGCTTTAACCAAGTGTGGGTTTAGAGTTAATCGGCCATTAGGAGAACAGCTGCCCCATTGGGTTTTCATAGTAAGGATACGTAAGGGCGGGTGCTCTGATACCCAGAGGGCTTGCTCTAAAACGATACATAAACGTTTAGCAAATACTTCTTTAGCGCGAGATTTGTACCACATATCCAATAGCTCTCGTACTTTTTCTGAATTTTTTTGGCGAACAGTCACTTCGAGCTTGCCACGTAACAACTTTACTTGTTGTTTGGCTCCAGGATCTGCAATGACTTTCAACATGTGCTGTTTACCAAGATAGTAATAACTTTCACCACTAATATATTGGCGTGGAACAACATGAGTGAGCTGAGCACGAAAATCACGCAATTGCTGGTAAATCCAGCGAGCACGCTTTTTAACCGCGTTTAATACATCTTCATCACTGGCTGCTGCGGGGGCATGAACTAATACACTACAATCAGGGTGTACTTTAATTAATACCCGTTGGGCATTGCTCATGCGATAGGTACGCTCAAAAGCAATGTGCTCGTCACCATAGTGAAACCCTAGCACTTGTTTAGCTAGCACTGGTGTTTTTTGACTGGACTCAATCGTTACACTCATTCGTGTTAAAGACACTTTAGGTTGCTAAGCTTCAGATATACCAATACGAGTGATTTGTACTACCCACTCTACTATAGCCTTTGCTTGGTCCGTACCGCTACCGATCATTTTGCATTCTTTAAATAGTATAGGTAATAATTGCTTACGAATAGCTGCTTCTATATTTTGTGGGTTAATGGAATTTTCCTCAACAGCCTTTTCGACTAGTGTTTCTATTTTAAAGGCCAAATCAACCCAATTCTGTTGCTCATTTTCACTCAATACTGAAAAAGCTGCTGGTAATACTTTCTTAAACACGCCGAAATATTTTTGCGCATGGATATTTCCTGCCAGTGTCTTGGGTATATCATCTAATTGACGTGCTTTGGCTTTTTCTTCAAGGTCATGAAAAATTAAATACTGCTTGAGTGGGTGGTGAAATTGCTGTTCAGCTTCTTCAATCGCTCTACGCAGTAACTTTGAGAATGCTTCCTGAGCATAAGGATCATCACGTAAATCCTGCTCAATCATTTTAGTAACTCGTGTTTTTATAATATCCGTCTCATTACGCGTTTTTTCTTCGCTCCATTGTTCTGGTTTTTGTTGTTGACCCATTTTATTAACCACATAAACACCCTCAGGCTCTTTTATCTCTACTCCAACTACGTGCTTATCTAACAGTTTTTTCACCTGGCTGTCATATTCATCATAGTCAACGGTTTCACCAGTATCTCGTTTGACTAGTTGGCGTAAATTAGACAGTTGCTTGACTGTTTCTTTATAGTGGCGACGATCTTCATCGGTAAAACTCTTATCTTCATAAAAGGTGGCGGATTGTAATGCCACTTTCAAGCAACTGGAAAACTCGGTAAGCGCCTCATAAAAGTCATCACGTACTTTTAAATTAGCATCAACTAGCTCACCATCCCTTTCAACAATTTTTGGGATTAATACCTGGCGTAATTGTTCAATTTGACTTTTATTTTTAACACCACTAAAAATACTCCAAAGCCTTTTATAGAGCAGAGGCAAACGCTTGTACTCAGTATTCATTTGATTATAAAGGCCAGCAATGTCATTAATGTCATAGCCTCCTTGGGTTCTAGATGCTAAGTCCTGATATTTTTGGATAGTGGTATCAAGTTCAGCTAAAATGCCACGATAGTCAATTAATAAGCCAAACTTCTTTTGTGGATGTAAACGATTCACTCGGGCAATCGCCTGGATGAGGTTGTGTTCTTTAAGTGGTTTATCAATATAAAGCACGGTATTTTTCGGCTCATCAAAACCGGTTAGCAGCTTGTCCACAACAATCAATATTTTAAGCTCATCGTCTTTAGTAAAACGCTCAATCACTTGTCTGGTGTAGGCTTGCTCTTCCTGATTACCTACATTCCCTTTCCACCATTGTGTTACTTCTGGAATTGAAGCTTCATCAACCGTCGTGTTGCCTTCACGGGTATCCGGTGGGCTCATCACCACCGCACTTTTAAATAACCCTGCCTCATCTAAATACTGTTTATATTTAATGGCTGATTCTTTACTATCACAGGCCAGTTGGCCTTTTAGCCCATCATCAATATTTTTGACAAAATGATTGGCAATATCTAATGCGATTAAGCGCAGTCTGTCTTTAGATTGATAGACTTGTCCTTTTTTAGCAAATTTTTGCTTTAAGTCTGTCTTTTGTTCGCTCGTCAAACCCTCAGTGATACGGTCAAACCAGCAGTCGATTGCTCGTTCATTAACATCTAAATCAGGGATACGTTCTTCATAAAGCAAAGGTGTGACTGCCTGATCTTCCACTGCACGTTGCATGGTGTAAGCGTGAATGATTGGGCCAAATTTACTGGTCGTTTTGTCTTCTTTTAATAAAGGGGTGCCTGTAAATGCAATAAATGCTGCGTTTGGTAATGCCTGCTTCATTTTAATATGGTTTTCACCACCTTGACTGCGGTGTCCTTCATCGATCAACACAATAATATCGGCACTATTATTTTTACAAACCGGTAGCTGGGTGGCGCTATTAAATTTTTGAATTAGCGAAAATATAATACGCTCGTTGCCTTGGCCAATTTGTTCTGCTAGGCGTTGTCCTGATGTAGCCATGGCAGCAGCTTTGTCTTTTTTTGCCGCAAGTTCTCCGCTGGACATAAAAGTACTACTGAGTTGACTCTCAAGATCTCTCCGGTCGGTTATGACTACAATACGACATTGCTTAAGTGCGTCATGTAATATTAATGCTTTACTTAAAAACACCATAGTGAACGACTTGCCTGATCCTGTCGTATGCCAAATCACGCCACCTTCACGACCGCCTTTATTATTATGAGTACTGATGCGCTCAATTAAGCGCTTAATGCCAAATACCTGTTGATAACGGGCGACTATTTTCCCTTTTTTTTTATCAAACAAGGTAAAGAAGCGCGTCATTTCTAGTAACCGCTTAGGCGTTAATAAACTAATAAGTAATTTATCTTGCCCTGTTACGATCAGTTCGCCACTAGCAATGAGTGTTTCATACCAATCTAAATCTTTCGCTGGTCGATGACTAAAAATAGCTATTTTTTGTTCAGTGGTAAGTTTTTGGTTTTTCAAACCTGTCATTTCAGTTTCACTGATATCTTCTTCACGCCAGGTTGCCCAAAATTTTGCCGGTGTACCACAGGTGCCGTAACGCCCATCGGTTCCATTAATTGATAGTAATAATTGGCTGTAGGCAAACAGATGTGGAACTTCATCATTGCGCTGATTACGCAAGCATTGAGAAATCCCTTCTTCAACTGTTGGACCTTTTTTGGCCTGGCTATCTGGGCGTTTTGCTTCAATAACAACAAAAGGAATACCATTCACAAAACAAACAATATCAGGTCGGCGACTTTCTATGCCATTACTGCGTAACACAGTGAATTCTTCAGTAAAGAGAAAACTGTTGTTTTCAACATTATGCCAATCAATCAGGGGGATGGTTGGGTTTACTTTTTTACCATCAATAAACTCTGTGACTGAAATAGCATAGAGCAAATGGTTGTAGAGCTTTTCATTCGCCGCTATTAAACCTTCGTTAAGCGCTGGACTGGCAATGATGCCAATCATATTGTCGATTGCTTTATCACTTAACCTGTGGCTTTTACCATTAAATACAAAGCTACGTTTTTGCAGTTCCTGCTTGAGGATACTTTTTAATACGACATCGTTAGCATTATTGTTACGGACTTTTAATGCTTGTTCTGGGGATAAAAATGTCCAGCCAAGTTTGCTCAGCAATGTTAACGCAGGGATTTTGGCACTGTATTCTTCTTGAAATTTTGGGCCGACTTGCATGGTAAGTCCTTGTTTTATACGGCTACTGCTTTATATTTAATTCAATTAAGTCATCAACTCAATAATGAGTTACAAATTTAAATGGGGTGATCCTTGAGCCACTCTTTCCCTTTAGGAGTAATTTGATAAGCTTGCTCAGGGTGTTTGATTACATCCGGATAAAGGTAGTTAATCAGCCCTTCTTTTCGTAATGGGGTTAAATGACTGGTTTTAAGCCAATTAACCTGCTTGCCTAAATAAGTAGCCAGTTGCTCGGCACTCTGTGGGCCTAAAGAACATAATTCTAAAATGACTGGCCACAGTTTATTTTTCCGTGCTTTAGGGCCTAGATGGCTGATGGCATTTTGTAGTGATTCAGATAGCTCACTTGTATTTGCTTCAAGCTCACTTGTATTTGCTTCGAGCTCACTTGTATTTGCTTCGAGCTCACTTGTATTTGCTTCGAGCTCACTTGTATTTGCTTCGAGCTCACTTGTATTTGTATCAGCCGATACTTTGCTAGACAGCTGGTAATAGGTTGAAGGTCCTGCGCCTGCTTTATCAAGAAGTGCTAGTTGGTGGCTTAAACGACGAAGTACTTGGCTTGCACCTAAAGTATCCAAACCACTTATTGAACGGAGGGTGGCATTATCAATCGCCCCTGTTTCTTTCGCCAGCACCAGTGCTTTTGCTTCTACATCGGTTAGTTGCAAGGATGAAAATTGCTTTAACCACTCCAGCTGTTCTGCAACCATTAACTGGTGTAATAAGTAGGTGGCAGTAAATTGGTTTTCCAGTTGGTGATTGGTAAAAACGGGCACAGTAAGCCCTGCTTCAGTTAATAAGCGGCGCATGGTGCGAATGCCAGTGCCTTTGGTTTCGGCAAAGTCTAGGTCATATAATACGGCGGCTAAAATCGGGTTGCGGAGCTGCGAGCCCATTTCACCCAGCATGGTTTCTGGCTTTAAGGAGTAACCCGCATTGCGAATTTCCAGCCGGTTACTATAGCGCACCACCAAGGTTGGCTGGTTTACTTGATAGTCACGATGCATAAGCGCATTGACTACGGCCTCTCGAACCACCTTGTGAGGCAGTAATGGTTGATCAGCCCGTTGCGTTTCGCCTTCTTTTAAAATGAAGTGACGAGGCATATCATCCAAAATGGTGGCTTCTAACCGGGTAATTAGCCGAATAATCGGTTCGCGAAAATCTTGGGTTGTCGCAAAACGCTGGCTTGGGTCTTCTACCCATTGGGTGCCTTGAATACGCACATAATCTACTCTGACGACAGGCAGTAAACGGCGAAGAGAGAGCGGTTTAGCCAATAACAATAACCCGGCTACATTGGGTAGATAACTGTCATTACGTTTTTCTACCAGCCTTAATGCACGCAGCATTTCCTCATCACCGGCTTGCAGCTCTTCTGCCTGAGGACGCACTCGGGAGCGTAGTTGCCGGTAAAGCTCAATGGCAGAAGGGTCTAAATCATCCCATTCAGCGTCAGGTAAAATAACCTGCTCAAAACTAATTCCTGATTTAGCCAGTAATAATGGTGCTAATTCTTGTTGAGAACATTCATAGTCACCATTTAAGCCACGGCGCCATACCCCCGTTTTACGCTTGTTTTTACTGCCATGCTTGCCAATAAATCCGCAGGGTTTGGCGGCTGGGTCTAACTCAGACACAAAAACACCAATCACCAGTTTTCCTTCAATAGTGGTATGCTGGCTTTGGACTGGTATCGCAATGTCAAACTGGGTGCGACAATTGCCTTGTAATTCATTTAGTAACTTATCGGTGTCAGTAACGCCTGTTACCCAATAATTGTCGTGTGTCTCATCAGGTTCTGAAATACCCAGTAATAAAAACCCACCACCTAAACCAGGCTCATTAGCAAATGCACAAACGGTTTGCATAATGGAGTCACCAATATGCGTGGCGCGTTTCGCCTCGATGCGAGGGTGTTCATCCAGCGCTAATAATTCCTGATAAACCTCCTCCACCGACCAATCCATTTAAGCAACCTCCAACTCGTCAACGTTAACTCGGCGTTTACCAGTTAATAATTGCTGCATTAAGGCTTTTTTCTCTTGCTTTAAGCAATCGAGTTTTTGTTGTAGGGTTTCGATTTCTTTATCAACAGTTGAGAGTATGGTGGCAATTTTTTGTTGTTCTTCTAGTGGAGGGAGAGAAAAATGGGCTTTATTAATTCCATTGATCGATAATCCAAACCTAGTTGCCCCTGTTGCAAGGGTGAAAAAGTAGTATCGTGTTTGGGGCATTGATAACAAAAAATTTAAAAAAGCTCCATCAAGCTTTTTATTGTTTGGACGGATGATTGCTAGATGATAACCACATACGACGCCTCCAAGCTCCTCTGCAACTAATGCTGGTACAGCAATATCTCCTGGTGTTTCTGAATCCTTAGTGATAATTACATCACCAACCTGTAATGTAAACTTATCAATTTCAGTTTGTTTGGCTGTTGCCCTCATAAATTTAAGCTTGCGATTAATGTATGTGTTGTAATAAACATCTGTGTAATTACAAAGCTCAACAGGAATCTCATTATCAACAGTTTTTTTATCAACTGGACTCACAATTACTTTTGCTATGTCTGTGAGATGGTGGTCCGTCCACTCCCCACTAAATCCCGGCAAACGCTTTTTACCAGTCAACAACTGTTGCATTAGTGCTTTTTTCTGTTGTTTGCTATTCGCCAGTAGTTGTTCTGTGGTGGTAATGGCTTTATCCCAGGTGGATAGGATTTTGGCTATTTTTTTTTGTTCGGGGAGGGGGGGGCATATCACTTTAACTTTTCTTAGTTCCTCCAAAGAGATTTCTTTGAAAGTACTACCTTTGCTCAAAGCATTTATTCTATTAAGAACTGGAGAGCTTGAGATTTGATAGAAATGAAAAATATTGTGATGATTTTCATTTACTGAAATTCTAGCTGTTCCTTGTGTAAGGTTAGCCTCGGGCAAGTCTTTAGGTACTATTGCAGATTCACCAATATTGCCTCTCAAGGAGAAGACTATATCACCAGGGTGCACGGATGATCGGCGATACTTGTAATGTATATCGTGGCTGGTTTTTTGCAAAGAGTCAGGTTTAATAGTCCCTTTAACATCAGAGCTTTTAATGTAGGGTACTCCGTTAGGAACATGTGGGCCAGCTTGAACTATACCGTAAGAAATTTTTTCTTTCACGATGTCTGACAAGGGAGATACTAACCATTCTTTAGGATTCATACCCTAACTCCTCTAAATACCTTGCCATTTCGACTTCTAGCTCTGCCAACTGAGCCTTTAATTGTTCCCGCTGTTGTCGCACAGCTATCAAATCAATTTCTTCCTCTTCTTCAAAGGTATCGACATAACGAGGGATATTTAGGTTGTAATCGTTTTCTTGAATTTCTTTTAAACTGGCGACGTAGGCGTATTTATCGACATTTTCACCACCACGATAGGTGTTAACGATTTTATCGATATTGTCTTGAGTGAGTAAGTTTTGGTTTTTGCCGGCTTTAAATTCTCGGCTGGCATCGATAAACATGACGGAATCATCTTGTTTATCACGAGCAAATAATAAAATAGCTGCTGGTATACCCGTGCCGTAAAATAATTTTTCTGGCAGGCCAATTACGGCATCTAATAAATTTTCGTCAATTAATTGCTTGCGGATTTTCCCTTCACTGCTGCCGCGGAATAATACGCCATGGGGGACTACTACACCCATTCGGCCAGTGGTGGGGTTGAGGGTTTCGATCATATGCAAAATAAACGCATAATCCCCTTTGGTTTTAGGCGGAATGCCTCGGCGGAACCGGCTGAATTTATCGTGCTCTGCTTCGTCATGGCCCCACTTATCTAGCGAGAAGGGTGGGTTAGCAGTAACAATATCAAACAGCATTAAATTACCGTTTTTATCCAGCAACTTAGGGTTGCGGATGGTGTCGCCCCATTCAACTTTGTGGTTGTCTTCACCGTGCAAAAACATGTTCATTTTGGCCAATGACCAGGTTGAGCCAATCGCTTCCTGACCGTAGAGCTCATAGTTTTTGCTGTTGTGGTGCTCTTTTACTTTTCGGCCACATTTCATTAATAACGAGCCGGAACCACAGGCTGGGTCGCAAATGGTATCGCCGGGCCTTGGGTCCAGCAACTCAGCAATCAGTTCAGATACTTCAGGTGGGGTGTAAAACTCTCCAGCTTTTTGTCCGCCGCTGGCCGCAAAGTTTTTGATTAAGTATTCGTAGGCATTACCAATGACATCCAGTGAACCGACCCGGCTGGGCTTCAGGTTGAGTTCAGGTTTGGCAAAGTCTTCTAGCAGGTGGCGTAAGATAGTGTTCTTTTGTTTTTCTTCACCGAGCCGGTCAGTGTTAAAAGATATATCCTGGAATACACTCTTACCGGCGTCTTTTAATTTATTGCCATTCGCTTCTTCAATCGCATGCAGTGCCTGGTCAATGCGCTCACCATTACCAGGCTCGTGGCGGTGTTCCCAGAGCGTGTAAAAGCTGGCGGATTTGGGGAGCACAAAGCGCTCTTGCTTCATTAGCTCTTCAATCAACGCCGGCTCATCACCATGTTCTTTTTGGTATGCTTCATAATGGTCTTGCCATACATCACTGATGTACTTCAAGAACAGCATAGTTAGAATAAAGTCTTTATAGGTATCTGCACTGATGGTGCCCCTAAAGGTGTCACAGGCAGCCCATAGGGCTTTGTTGATGGATTCTTGATTGATGGGTGTCATGCCTATAAGCCTATTACCAAGTGTATATGCTGTTTACATAAGGCCAATGATACATCACTCGACAAAAGGCCCCAAACGTTTCTACGACACTCTCTGCCTCTTATTTCTAAAAACTACGAGAAAAACATTTGCACCACTTTGTTAATGCAAAACTCAAAAAAAACAGCCTTCCTGTAAGCTAAAGGACATTTCTAAACCAAAGTTCTCTCTTAAGCAAAGCTTACAATCCTAAAGCACAATGTTGGCAAAACGACGGGTGAGATTGTTTACGGAGCAACTGCCGGGAGCAGTGTGAGGGGCAGAGGCCATGGATGGTCTTCTGACACGGGCGAAGTAAATAATCTTATCCGTCGTGTTTTCCCTCATACCCTTCGCGAATCACTCAATATCTTTCAATAATCATTTCTTCATAGCACTCAGCCTAATGGGCCAGCTAGCGCCTTTAAAATAACTATTGTTTAAAATATCGTGTGCATCAGTACAGCACAAGAAGCAATCAACCCTGTAGCCTTGTTGCTACTGACGCCCTTCAAGCTACCAATAACCATTAACGCTAAGTACTACAGATGTTCATTACCTAATGTTCAGCGTATAGTTATGGACCTACGACTACCTCAAAGTGTCTCCAGCAATGGCAAATGGACGAGTTAAGAGTGTTGCAATGACAAGTATTCATCAGTTTATCCCAAAGCTAACCATTAATGATTTGTACGACTGGGCAAGTGTTTCTATTGTTAAGCGTGGTAAAAGCTATATTGGTTATGTGGGTGATATTTTTATCACCGAACAAGATGAGTTGGTTGCTGAAGTCGAAGGCACTGAGTTTTATGTAACCCGTATATTTCTAGATAAAGAAAACCAATTAAGCGCTGATTGTAGCTGTCCTTACTATGCAAATTGTAAACATGCTATTGCATTGATTTTAAAAGCTGGACAGTATTTAAAAAACTCAAAGAAATTTCCATTACTCACCGAAGATGATGATCTCTATTATGAGCTTTACGATGACAACAGTGAAGATGATGAGTCTTCTTTAGAAGCTAATAGCGAAACAACGCTTTCCACCTATGAATTACAAGTACATCGAGTACTGATTAAAAAAAGCCATGAAGAGCTATGTGATTTCTTAATAGAAATAACGAATAGATATCCTGAAATACGAAAAACTATTTTAGAAAGTCATCGCTTTAATCATAGTGATGCAAAGCAACAGGTTGCATTACTACGCAAAAAAATAAAAGAACTAAGTCGAATCGATGCCTGGTCTAACCACTGGGACAATGACAGTAATATTCCAGATTATGCCCCTGTTCGCATTCAGTTAAAAGCGCTATTAAAGCAAGGTCATGCTGATGATGTTCTGCAACTAGGGGAGTATCTGTGGCAGCTGAGTTATGACCAGGCACAAAATGCCAATGACGAAGGTGAAACAGCAAGTGAACTTGGCGAATGCATGGAAATTATTGTACAAGCACTGCCTAATACGAGCCTACCCCCTGTAGATCAGCTACTGTGGCTTATTGATCGGCAGTTAAATGACGATATAAGCGTATTAGATATTGCCTCTAATCAATTCGATTTTTCAAGATATACGCCGACTGACTGGCAACACGTTGCTGATAGCCTTATAAAAAAATTAAACGTAATGCCTACGTTATCCGCAAACAGAAGTTTTTCTAAACGTTATTATCGTAAGCAATTAGTAGAAAAAATTATTGACGCCCTAAAAGCCAGTGGTCAGTCAGCAAAAATAGTATCTCTACTGGAAACAGAAGTGGAGCAGTGCGAAAATTACCAAGACCTTGTCGATGAATTACTAAGCATAGGTGAAGTCGAAAAAGCCCGACAGTGGTGTATTGATGGTTTTTATAAAACATTGGAGGATTCGCCAGGAATAGCAAGCCAACTGCAAAAGCAATTATGTGAAATGGCCAAAAAAAATTGTCAGTATGATTTAATCGCTGCTTACCATGCGCAAAGTTTTTTTAATATGCCTTCTCTAGATACCTATCAGGTTTTACAAAAAGCTTGTGAAAAAATAGACTGCTGGGATGAGATTCGCAATAAAATTATTAATTATTTAGAAACGGGTCAGCGACCTGATTTGACAGCCAAAAATAATCGCAAACGAGACTGGCCATTACCTAAGCCTGAAGTGCTCTACCCTCAAGAACAAAAGTTTAAAACGATTTTTCCTGATTACGACTTACTCATTTCAATAGCCATTCACGAAAAGCGTAATGATGATGTGGTAGCCCTCTATTTAAAAAGCCAACAGGGAGGTAATAACCGGGTTTTCAGTCGCTACAGCCACTATCAAAAAGATGTTGCTAATGCCGTTGCTGACACTCACCCCAATATTGCATTAACAATTTGGGACCAAATAGTTGAATCATTAATTGCTGAAGTAAACGCCAGATCTTATATAGCTGCCATCGATTATTTACGTAAAATGCATGTTGTGTTTAAAAAAAATGACCGTCTAAAGGAATGGGAAAAGCGTATTGCTAGAATTCGTACCGAACACAAACCCAAAAAGCGCTTACAACAAGAACTTAACGCACTTGTTAGCGAAAAAGTGGTTGGATGAGTTTTTATAAACATTGATTACCACGCTTGAACTTAGCAGTTGACCTCAACACACAATAAAAGCCGACTTTTCCTGGTGATATTGTGATAAGATAAGCTGGTCCCGTACCAGTCAACTAGATAAAGCTCATGACAACATTAACCATTACTGATTTTGCTACTCAATCAAATAGTAATAACGCTACGAACAAAGAATGGAGAAAGCTTCAAAAACTCTGGCATGAGATAGATAAGAAGCAAGCCAGGAACCAGCGCTACGAAAAAAAAGTCTCTGATTTCTTTGAGCAGTTTAAAGGGCAGGTTCAAACACACGAGCAAAGCGTCTGCGTTGCTGTCGAAAAATACATCCGTCACTTGTTGACGTTTATACCCCGCAAAACTATCAAAGGCTCACAGCGTGAAGCACTTTATGCATGGATTGAAGATGAGTTACGTGCACTGGATGCCAATCCATTCCGCCAGTTCAGCATAGAGCCACTTAGGAATGACTTTCTTCAAGCAGTACTCAACTTCAGCCACAAGCCCTTACAAAAACTCAACTTGGATGCTGAAGAACTCGACTACTTTCGGGAAGATCTCGCAGATATGATTGGCGAAAAAGCCTTCAGCCTCAGTGATGAAGAACTTACAAATTTACTTAAGGAACCCACTGACTTAAAGAAATTTCTTGAAATGTTTATTCAAGAAACCTTTCATGACTCTGATGATGAAACCCATGAAGATACTGACGGGAATGCATTTGACGATGATTTCTTTCATCACCGTGGATATTCACACCATGAACACCAGGTGTCTTCTGAGAAAGGACTAGCTTTTTTTAAAGACAAAGAAATCACCATGCTATATCGCCAACTTGCTAACCGGTTGCATCCAGATAAAGAGCATGATCCACAGAAAAAACAACATAAAAAAGAGCTGATGCAACAGCTTTCTCAAGCTAAAAAAGATAAAGATACTGTTGCAATGATTTTACTGGCTCAAACACATCTTCCTGACTTTGAGTTCAAGCTTGATAAAAAAACCTTTTCTGGCTTACAAGCCGCACTGGAAGATAAAATAAGACAACTTAATCAAGCTTATTATCAGCAACAGCAAGGTTCAGATATACAAAACCAAGTATGGAAAAAATTTGGTGGCGGCAGTAAGCATTCAAGAGAAAAAACCATTACTGAGTATGCATTGCATCTCAGCAATCAAGTCGAAGAGCTTGAAAGAGAAATAACTGAGTTAAAAACAGTCAAGAAAATGCAGAGCGTCCTTCGTAGCCGAATAGAGCAAGAGTTTATTTATGAGCTTTTGGAGCATGAGTTATTTGAATAAGCATCACTTTTACTCAAATCGTTTAATTCGCAATCTTTTCTTACCATAATGTTGCTCCTCAACGAGAAGCTAATGCTTTATTAGGTATCGAAGAACAATATGTCTTTCATTGTGGGTAGAACTTTTGAGCTGATCTTAAAATAAAAAGCCAGGAATAAATATCCTGGCTTTTTTAAATCAATTAAAACAAAGCTACTAAAAAATCACTACATATCCCAATATGCTTCTTCTAAGCTGTCTTCCCGCTCAGGTAAACCATGTGCTAAACGTGGTGAGCTTTGCACCAGAATTTCATAGCTTACCCGGTTTGCGTATTTACAAACCTGCGCAAAAGAAGAATATGTCATGTAATTACGGTCGTGCTTGCTTGAGCTGGGCATCACTTTATTGTGGAAACGATTTGCTGCCATATCATGCAATAAAGCGGCTAACGCACCATCACCTGCACCATTGGTGTTTACAATACGTTCCGGGCCCCCCATAAATGGACTTATGTGGGAAATTACTTTAATGGGTTCTTCGCAATTTTCTTTGAGTAATGGCCGAGAGAATTCGTAGCGGTTGTATTCAGGGATAACACCTGACTTTAACGGGTATTTTGTAATTCGCGCACATTGTTTATCAGTGTACCCACCAAAATATAAACCGGCAGGTCCTGCGGTCAACAATACCATATCAGCCATATCTAATAATTTATCTATAGCCCCTAATGGATCTGACTCACCTGTTAGTGCTTCTGCTTCATCTTCATTACAAGCAACCAGATTAACATGAGCACGGATAAAGTCTTCGATTTCATCACGGTACTCAGAAACCATAAAATGAGTACCGAGCGTTAAGCCCACAGGCAGGTTTCTGGCTTTGGCAAGCTCAATACTTTTTTCCATAGCCTCATAGATAGTGCCATGCTCACGCGTACGAAACAGATACGCATTAAACACAACCGCTGAAGCACGCTCAAAGGCTTCTTCAGGTATAGACTCAGCTTTAAGCAAGTCCATATCCCCAGGCAAAATAACAAAGCTACGCTCACTGTCTGGAGTAATTAAAGTCAGTGCCCGACCAATACTCCGTACTGGTTGCATATAATCTAAGTTAACACGGGTACTGGTCGTTCTAAGGAAGTGATAAGCAGGTGAACCCACATGAATGGGATCAGCCATAACGCCTAGCTGAATAGCGGGTGCATCCGCCAAGATAGAAAAGTTATGTAGTGTATTACCAATGGTACTACCCGCTTGCTGATTACGGATGAGTCCTTGAGTAGTTAAATCAGCTAAGATCGCTTCACCAACGTCAGGGGCCGGTAAAACAGAGGTACCAGGCTGAATGCCATACTTTTCCATAAACTCGTAGGTGACATGGGCTTCAATATCGACCAAGGTCTGTTCAACACCAACCAAGGGATAGACCGCTTCAGCAATGAGATCACGCTCAGGGGAAAAGGGACGTGGCGTACCCACGGGAAAGTAGTGTTTAACTTTGCGCTTGCCTGGAAACTTCATGACTAAGAGACTTATCCGCAAAACGCGCTATTGTAGTGACTTCAACGCTTAATGCCAATGGGTAGAGGCCGAAAGATACAAGCGTTGCTTAATTAACTTCTAGCCTGCTAGACAGGACCTGTCTAGCGGCTTTTTCTTATACAAACAGTCCAAAGCACTTAACGTGTTGTTTACTCCTCACCATCAGCTAAACCAGCGCTTTACAAGAAATATCAATTACGCGGTCCGGCCAGCCTTGAATAAATTCCCGTTCATGAGACACCAAAATAACGGTTCCCGGATAGCAAATCAGAGCTTCTTTCAAGGCTTGTTTCATTTCTATATCCAGGTGTGTTGTCGGTTCGTCCAATACCAGCACATTGGTTTCTTCAACCGCCAAGCAACACAGCTTCACCTTGGTTTGTTCTCCACCACTTAGAGTATGTATAGGTTGTACTGCTTTACTACCAGCCACTCCAAACTCAGCCAGATATTTTCGAGCTGTTTTATTGGTAAGCGTAGTATTTGCAGAGCATACCACCTGTACTGGCGTAGATTCAGGGTAAGGCCAATATAACTCTTGAGCAAAGTACCCCCATTTAATTGATTTAGCGATATCAAGCTGTCCGGAAAGCAGTGGAATCTCGCCAATTAACGACTTAAGTAACGTAGATTTGCCCACCCCATTAAAACCTGCCACCGCAATCTTCTCGCCGCGCTGAATATATAAGTTAAGATCTGGCAATAATGAGTAGGTATAACCAATACCTAATTTTCGACTCACAATGACAGTCTGTGCATTGAGTGGGGAGTGTTTAAAAGTAAAAGAATAAGCTTGTTTTTGCTGGTTTATTTCAATTCTATCAATTTTAGCTAACTGTTTTTTTCGACCATTTGCAATCTTTGCATTCACACCAGCACCATTTTTTGCAATATAATTTTCCAGTTTTTGTATTTGGCGCTGTTGAGCATCATATTGGCTTTGCAACTGAAGACGCTCCTGCTCTTTCTGAGACATTGCTTTGGAATAATGACCTTTATATTTTTTAATTTGTTGATAATCTATATCGCAGATTCCATTCGCAATAGAGTCCAAAAAGCTAATATCATGAGAAACCACTAAAAAAGCGCCAGCATAATTAGCTAAGAAGTTAGCTAACCACTCTACATGCACAGTATCCAAAAAGTTTGTGGGCTCATCTAACAGCAAAACCTCAGGTTGCTGAAGTAATAACTTTGCTAGCATTACTTTATGGCGCTGCCCTCCACTCAAACTACCCATCTTGCTGGCCATCCCCAAAACATCAATTCCTAATCCTGCAGCAATTTGCTCAATACGATAATTCAAACTATAAAACTGCTCTTTTTCCAACAGAGACTGCA
The DNA here is from genome assembly GCF_000428585.1 of Zooshikella ganghwensis DSM 15267. Lineage (GTDB taxonomy): Bacteria > Pseudomonadota > Gammaproteobacteria > Pseudomonadales > Zooshikellaceae > Zooshikella > Zooshikella ganghwensis. The sequence goes on from NZ_AUAF01000016.1 coordinate 34,874, forward strand.
ACTCCGCAGCACGGTTAAGCACTGCAGAAGATGTATCTGTAGCCATCTGCGCATAAAGGTTATTCAAATTTTTTTCTGCTTCAAATAATGTCTCAAAGGCGCTTGATAGGAATTGAAATATGGTTAGTTCAGGATCAAAGGTCGTGTGCTGATCCAGATAGCCAATCATAATGTCTGGTTGCCAAAGGATTTCACCTTGATCAGGTAAAAGCTCAGAACGCAGTAATTTAAGCAAAGTACTTTTTCCTACCCCATTCTCTCCCGTTACGCCAAGGTGTTCACCATGGTGCAGCGAAAAATTAGCCTGTTGATAAAGACGTTTTTCTGCAATTTGGTATGTCAGGTCTTTTACTATTAGTAAGCTCATATTATTTAAACCATAAAAAAAGCCGGTAACTAAGTACCGGCCCAAGGATTTTGCAATTTAATTTATATCTAACTATCGGATATAAAAAAGGCCGGTGATGAGGTGTCATCACCGGCCTTTTACAATTTTTCACAGACAATAAACTCCCTACGAGAAATTACGCATCTTTGTATACCCTTTGTTATGGGTATATTACGCTTCGCTGAGAGTATGTCTGATGAAGATTTCGTTATTTAGGCTCTGAGCAACACTTCATCGTGTATCTGCACAGAGCTTTGCCTTCTTATTAATTTCATTTCGTAAACCATATAATGCTGTATGGTCAATATATAAGACCTTAGCCGTATAATCAACTTTTAACCTTGTGCTTGATATCCTCTAAGGTAGTCTCATATAAAAATTTAAAGAGCAAAAAATCATAAACTGGATGAAACAATTTTTGCGACCAACTTATTGATATCGCCCTCAAAAAAGTGCCCCCCGTCTACCTGATGGCTATCCACTAAAACATGGGTATAGTCCTGCCAGGCTTGCAAGTTCTCATAACTGACATGATTATCTTGTATGCCATGAACAAGCACTAACTCATGCTCAGATTTTTCACGGGGTATCATGTTCTTTAACCTATAATTAATCGAGAATTCATTTCTCATAATAGGATAATAGAACTCTTTAAAATCATCGTCTTGAAGACACTCATCATCTAGTTTTCCGTACCCCTTTAACCTTTGATAAATCTCTTCATCATTGTATGAAGCAGGATCTTCCATAAACTCAGGTATATGAGGTGCAGCTTCTGCAGCAATAAATATTTTATTGGAACGTAAGCCCATGCTTAGTAAAGACTGAGCAAAGAGGAAAGCAAATAAGCCTCCTGTACTATGCCCATATAATGAAAAGCTATTTAGTTTTACGATATCACTTATTTCACTTACTGCTTCACTCACAATATTTTCGACATCATTTCTCAGCGGTTCCAACAGCCTTTTTCCCATTCCTGGGAGCTGAAAAACATAACAGTCTATATCTTCTCGTATATGACTCAAAAGCTCATCAAATACATCTGAGCTTCCTCCTGAGTACGGAAAAAGCAAGAGCGTATGATTTTTTTCTTCAGTACAATGACTACGTTTTTTTTCAAACCACATGGCATATCTCACTTTCATACCAATCCGCGATACTCTCAGCGAGAAAAGCAGAGTTTTTCGGTCCATTCATCGTTAAATGATTTCCAGCAACAGGTATCACCTTAAAGGACGTGTGGCCAAGTTTTTTCCAAAAGCGATCTTGATGCGCAGGAAAACTCGGAATAACTTCAGTATGCGCAAAAAATAAAATATCACTTACCGATTTTGATGGTTGGTATTTTTGCATTAATCCATTATTACATTCCCAAACACGCAAATAACGCGGTAAAAACGCTGCGGAGAGAATGGATTCATAGGCTGTACCTTGGCTTATTTTCCCCAGGTACTCAACCTTATCTTCCAAGGTCTCAAGTGCTGCATATACGGCATTATCCACATTGATTTCTGCCATACCAAAGGTCAACAAATAATCAAGAATTTCAGCGCCAGACATGCCATCAGGTAAATTCCCGTAACATGGGCTATCTACCATTATGACAGGTGCATTGACGCCATACCTATGCTTATACTGCTGAGCCATTTCGTAAGCGACAATGCCACCAAAAGAAGAGCCTGCAAATATCGGTGTTTGTTTTTTCCCAACGCAAGAGATAACCCCTTGCAGATAACTTTCTGCCATGTCTTCCAAACGACTAAAGTGAACATCACTGGTGAGCATTGGGGAACGAATGGCGTATACGGGATAGTCTTCAGGTAAAGCTTTTGCGAGATCCCAATAAAAATAAATATCTCCACCAATAGGGTGAATGAGTATGATCGGGGGATGGGATTGCTTCCCTTTTTGCAATAATACAATTGTATCCTGTGCTTCTGACTGATCTTTTTGCATAGCAGCATTAAGCGCAGTAACAATGGCATTAACAGTCAATCTTGGTAACTGCATAAACTCAATGGTGACACCAAACTGATTTGTCACTCTGGAACTGTATTGAACAGCAGTGAGCGAATCGCCTCCAAGCTCAAAGAAATCAGCATCAGGATTTACTGTCTCAAGCCCAAGCACATGGCAGCAAATATCGCTGACTTGCTCATTAAGCGCTTTATCAGAACTGATGGTGTTTTCCTGCGTTATAGCCTCAGGAACAACGGTTTTAGCCTTATTTTCACCTATCCAGTAATGATCACGCGCAAAAGCATAGCCTGGCATTTTAATTCTGTTTTCTGGGGATAACTGCCAGAACTTTTGCAGATCAACGGGGACAGAAAGGCAGAACAGTTGCCCAACCATCGACATCAAATGTTGATAGGGGGAGCGCTCAGCCAGGCCCTGAATGACATGATGCGTTAGCTTGCGACCTTGGTGACGTTTTGCCAGTCCACTCAAAATCGTGCCAGGTCCTACTTCAACCAACACCATGTCGGAAAACTGCTTGCTGTTGAACAGTGTCGAAAGACCCGCTTCAAACATCACGGTTTGGCGGAGATGTTCTACCCAATACGCCACAGAACATGTTTGCTCTGGCTTAATCCAGTCACCACTCAAATTCGAAATATAAGGCAACACTGGAGGGTTCAGCTGCACTGAGCCAACCAACTGTGCAAAATCATCCAAAATGGGATCAAGCATAGCAGAGTGGAAAGCTCTGGAGACTTTCACGCTACGGTAGGTTATTCCCTGTTGGTTTAATACGGCTTCCAAAGCCTCTACCTTGTCAGGCGCGCCAGATATCACACATGACTGCACCTCATTAATAGCAGCAATATCCAACTGGTGAGTCTCAACAAAGGGTCGAACCTCCTCATAAGTACAGCGCGCCGATACCATTCGACCTTGGGGCAGAGATGCTAACAACTGCCCACGCTTAATCACCAGTGATAGCGCATCAGTCAGTGACAGAACACCTGCACAGCAAGCTGCGACATACTCACCAAGACTATGGCCTATCATTGCTGCAGGGGAAACGCCTTTATCCATCAGCCATTTTGCCAGTGCAAACTCACAGATAAACAGCGCTGGATGAGTAATCGCTGTGTCATTGATGCGCTCGCTGGCTGCCAGCAGATCCTCACGTGAGACCTCGTTCCCTAGCATTGGGGATGCAATATCCAAGCACTGTTCTACCCAAAAACGGAAAGCTGGCTCATTATCAAATAACCACTGAGTCATGCCTTTATATTGCGCTCCCTGCCCTGGGAACATAAAGACCACTGACGGTACTCGACCAGGTTTATGGATTATCTGGGGCTGTGCTACTAAAGCCTCTGCCAATTCCTTACTGTTGTTGCCCGTCACCACCCTCTGGCAATCAAATCGGCTCCTGGAGTGCATTAGCGTATAGCCCGCACGCACTAATTGCTCTGTTTGCGCATCACGCACAAACGCGGCCATTGCTGCAGACTGACGGCGTAAGCCTTCTTCATCGGGTGCTGACAAGCAAAGTAGTAACGGTCTACCTGTAACACCTTCCTGTAGTGAAGGATTCGTTTCCGGCGCCTCTTGTAAAATCACGTGGGCATTGGTTCCACCAATACCAAAAGCACTGACCCCCGCTGTTCTTAGCCCACTGCCTTGATCTTGCGTCCACTCCTCTGTCGTTTGCTGCACTTTAAAGCCTCGTATAGCCAGCTTCAGTTCAACATTTTCCTGCTGGAAGTGAACCGTTGGCACCAGGGTTTTATGCTGTAAACATAAAGCGACTTTTATGAGTCCTGCAATTCCAGCCGCAACATCAAGGTGTCCCAGATTACTCTTCAACGCACCAATTGCGCAGGGCTGTTTAGATGTTCTGCTAGAAAGCGCCTGAGATAAGCCAGCAATTTCAATAGGGTCTCCTAACTTAGTACCTGTACCATGCGCTTCTATGTAAGACACATCATCAGCAGAAACCTGTGCATTGGCCATTGCCTGCCGAATAACAGCAGCCTGACGGTCTTCACTCGGCGCGGTGAACCCCGCTTTATGATTGCCATCATTATTGATTGCGCTGCCCTTAATAACAGCAATCACACTGTCACCGTGTTCCAGTGCTTGAGCAAGGGGCTTGAGTAATACAACGCCAACACCCTGACCCTCAATTGTGCCCGTGGACTCACTATCAAAAGGACGACAATGACCATCCGCTGAGAAAATCATTCCTGGCTGATAAAGGTAACCTTGCTTCTCAAGCTGCCCCAATGAAATACCTCCTGCAATAGCCATCTGGCAATCACCAGCTTGTATTGCGCGGCAGGCCTGATGCACGGCCACCAGCGAGGAGGAGCAAGCCGTCTGCACGGTCATTGCAGGCCCTGTAAGGTTTAGGGTGTAAGCGACTCTGGTTGCCAAAAAGTGCGACTGATTACTAATCATCACCTGATAGTGATCAACCAGGTCAGCATGCTTCATCGATGGCAGCACATAGTCTGACTCGTAATGATTATTCCCAACACTGGCATACACCCCCACATCATCCGTGATGGTTAACGGGTCATAGTTAGCATTTTCAAAAGCATGCCAAACACACTCAAGGAAAACGCGATGTTGTGGGTCCATCATCATGGCTTCTTTGGCTGTTAGCCCAAAGAAGCCCGCATCAAAGTACTCAATGCCTTCTAGTTTACTTTGTGCCAACACATAGTTGGGGTTACTAAGCTGCGACTCTGGTACTAACCCCTGCAGTTCTTCAAAGGAGTAACGTGACACAAGCTCTTTGCCTACTTTCAGGTGCTCCCAAAATTCAGCCAGGGTTGCGGATTGTGGAAAACGGCCCGACATACCGATTATTGCAATATCGTTATGTGCGATAGACTGTGCTTTTGGCTTAACCACTGCTGGCTTCGATACGCTAGCCTGCTGTTCAACATAGTGCACAATGCTGGCAATAGTCGGCAGCTTAAACAGGTCAATCAATGACACTGTAGACTGCACATCTGCAGGTAATAACCCATGCATTCGGGTAAGGAGTATTGAGTTTCCGCCTAACTCAAAAAACTTTTCCTGAAGCCCAACTGACTCTCTTTGCAGCAGCTGACACCAAACAGACTGCAACACCTGTACCAGTGGCTCACTTTCAGTCTTAAATGCTTCATCATCAGTTGCCAGGCTATCAAAGGTTGGTGCAGGCAGTGCTTTGGAATTCAGCTTGCCATTTACCGACATAGGTAAGGCTTCCAGTGCAATAAATTGCTCAGGAACCATATAATCAGGCAGTTTTTGCTTCACCCACTGCGCCAGGGTAAGCGAACTCATATCAACAGCCGACGACACATAATAGCCTACCAACACCTGAGCATTGCTGGACCCTGCTGAACTATTTACCAGCTGAACAGTGACTTGCTGTATTTGCGGATGAGCCAGCATCGCCTGCTCAATATCCGCTTTTTCAATACGGTGCCCCATGACTTTAATTTGCCCATCCTGGCGGCCCATAAACAGCAAGCTGCCATCATCCAGCTGCCTGACCATATCCCCTGTTCGATACCAAGTCCCATCTGCAAAGGGCAAACGTATAAACCTGCTTTCGTTTAACTCAGGCTTATTCACATACCCCTGTGCTACACCTGTACCGCTGATATAAAGTTCACCACATGCGCCTAATGGTAAAGGCTCACCCTGCAGACCTAACACAGCGCAACGCTCTCCGGGCAAAGGCCACCCAATACTGATAACGCCTGTGTCTTGCCCTGCTAAATAGGTTTTACTGGTAGACCAGATGCAGGTTTCTGTTGGCCCATAAACATTAATCACCCGCGAAAACTTAGCCAATGCACGTTGGGCCAAGTGATGAGATAAGGCTTCCCCCCCCACCAGCAGCGTACACTTTGTGGTTTGCTCGAATGATGGCAACGTAAACTCAAGCATACTTGGCGTGGTTTGAATAAAGTCGAGTGACTGACAGTTAATAGGACTTTCCCTGTAATCACCCAGTGTCAACGTACCTCCCGATAGGAATGGCAAACCAAACTCTGCCCCGAAAATATCAAACACCATGTTGGTCATGCTGAAGGTATTCAGCCTAGTCTTATTCGGGAAGTGAGCCTGCCATAGCCCATGTAACGTCGCTATAAACGCACTATTGGATAACGCAACACCTTTAGGCTGGCCTGTGGTGCCAGATGTATACAGGATATACGCGGTATCTTGTGGCTTGATCTCCGGCTCAGCTAAATTCGCTGGAACATTGAGTAATGCCTGTTTGGCGCTGTCCAGGACAAGTGTAGGAATAGATACATTTAGTAATAGCTGGTCATGCAAACCATCAGTAACCAAACAGTCAGCCTGGCAATCCTGCAAAATATACTCAATTCGCTCTGCAGGATAGTCATAAGACAGGGGCACATAGGTTGCGCCAAGCCTCCCTATAGCGAGAATGACCGTTAATGCTAACGCATCTCTTGGCATTAATAGCGCAACTCGCTGTCCTGAGCTTATGGCGTATTCCGACTGAAGACAGTATGCCACCGCCAATACTTGCTGATGCAGTTGTAAGTAGCTGAGCACTTCACCAGAGTGACATAGGGCAGGCGCATCTGGCTGAAGGCAAGCATAATGCCCAATCGCTGCCGCCAGGTTACGCGTTGGGATTGCTGGAACCATGTTTTGCAGTTTTTCACCTGTCATTATGGATGGCGCAAACTGCAATTGCTGCTCATTAGGATCAGCCAGCACCTGCGTTACTATCTGCTGCAACACATTTAAAGCCTGCTGCATCTTAGTTGTGCTGAACCACTCTGTCGCAAAGTCCAGATGGATATTGATTGCGTCTGCTTGCTCTTCAACCTGGAGTGCCAATGGATAGTCCCGATGTTCCTCTCGGGATACGAATTGATGATGTAAACGGTCAAGGTCGTTCTGCAAACTTGGGTCAGGATAGTTTTCAAAAACATACAATGAGTCAAACAGCCTGCTGCCACCCTGCTGTAAGTCTGCCAAACTGACTAAACTGCGGCTATTGGCTTCTCCCACGGCATCCTGTAATGCACTGATCTGCGCGAGTAAGCTGGTACCTGTATCATGCTGGTGCTTAATTGGCAGTGTATTGAGAAACATGCCAACAGCATGTTCAATGCCCGCTACAGGTAACATTCTGCCCGCAATGACAGTACCGACAACCGTTTGTGCCGCCCCAGAATACAGTGATAAGAGCTTGTGCCAAGCAAACAGGAACACGGAGTTCACCGTAATACCGTACTTTTGTGCCAGCCCACTCAAAGAAGACAGTTCAGCGTTGCTCAGTTTGAGACTAAGTCTCTGTAATGATTTAACCTGACGCTGTTGTCGATAATCTGCCGGTGAAACCTCTGGATGCAGCAGCGAAGATAAAGGCATGGCCTCTTCAACATCACTTAAATACTCACTCCAATAGTCTTTATCGGCATTTTGATGTTGCTGTATGTAGTTTTGTACGGCACTGAAAGCATCAGAAACTAAAGGTAAGGGGGTGCCTTTCTGCAACGCATCATAAGTGTCATGTAAATGAGCCATTAAAATAGGGCTGCTCCATCCATCAAGAATGGCATGATGAACATTAAACAAGCAGCAATAGTGATGCTGATCCAGCTTCACCAAACAAACTCTGAACAGCCCTCCAGCACTAAGGTCGTAATTGCACTGCCGGTCCTGCTGCTGAAGCTGCGCTAACGCCTGCTCACGGTCGCTATCATTCATGTCACTGAAGTCATGATAAGCCCAGGGAAAGTCCATATCTCGGTCAACCACCTGGACAATCTCTCCCCGCCAGTCAAACCGGGAGCGCAAACAGGCAAGCTGGTTTTGCAACAGCTGCCAGGCTTGGAGAAAGAGCTGAGGTTCAACCTGAGCGTGGTAATCCCAACGGACAGCAATACGATATGAGGCATCCTGATCACCATAGGCCAGGCTGTGATGTATCATCCCCTGCTGCAGGCTATTTGCCCTAAATACCTGCTCAACTTCTTGGTGCTTCTGCAGTTGATCCAGATAATTTTGAGACACCACAAAGTTAACATCAGATTCTGTCAACCAAGTGCGTTGCTCATCTCCCAATTCAGATAGCAGCATATCCAGTTGCGCAGAAAGTGCTTCCGCCACGTTCTGTGCTGTTATATCTCTGAGGCTGGATTTTACTAACAGCTGTAACTGACCATTTGCCAGCCAACTGACGACTTCCAGTAGATGAAGTGATGGGTTTTCTGAGTGGCTAGATAGTTCGCTATACGCTAAAGCCAATTGCCATGGAGAAGACTCAGTAGACTCAATCCTGCCTAAATAGTTAAGGCTCACCCCATCCAAAGAGGTACAGGGCATCGAAAAAGCAGCACCATAATTCAACCCTTTTTCTGCACAGCGTCTTAACTGATTTTTTGTGTCTATTAACTGTTCACGGCCATTGGTTTTCGCTGTCAAACGAACAGGGTAGCGACTGGTAAACCAGCCCATAGTGCGGGAAACATCAAGCGTTTCATGCTCATGCTGTCGTCCATGCCCCTCTAACCATAACGAGTGGGATTGCTGCCCCGTGTACTGTTGAAGAAAACGGCTGAGCGTCCAAGCCAGGCAGTCTTGGGGTTGCATACCCAAAGGACGAGTCCGCTCAAGCAAAGAATCGGTGGTGTCACTGCTTAGCTGTAAACGATATTCTGTTGATTCACTACCTTTGGACGCGGCCAGTAACGCTGCTTCTGGCCCAGGCAATTGACTTTGCCAAAATGACATCTCCTCATCAGTAAGGGATAGGCTATTGACCAGCTCACTCCACTGCCGATAACTGCTACTCTTGGACCCGAGTGGCTGCCTCAGATAGCCCTGATATAAATCCTCAATCAAAACCGACTGACTAACAGTATCAATAATTAAGTGATGCCAGGCCATAAAGAGCCGACCTTGTCCATCACTGAAACCATCAAGGTAAGCAAACACACTCAATGGACCGTTTGCCAAGTCAAACTGGCTATGAAGATTAGCGAACGTCTCTTTCAAGCAGGCATCAAACCCAGGCTCATGTTCTTTGACCGACAGCTCTCTAATATCCACTCGATGACAGGCCGGTTTTGCAGAGTCGGGTTGATAATGCTGCACCCACTCACCACTATCATTTACCGTAAAACGCAGTGCAAAGGCATCATGGTGCGCTACCACTTGACTGACAGCTTGCTCAAGACGAGAAAGGGACAGTGGCGGCGTCACTAACATGGCCGTCTGATTCCAGTGACTGGCCACCGCCCATTCGTTTGAAAAAAACCACTGTTGAATGGGGAGTAAAGGCACTTCCCCTGTCAGTGGCGGCTGTCCGGTTTGAGGCTCAGCAACATGAGGGTTTGAGTTTTGCAGTTTGTCTGAGACAAACTCAGCCAAGGTAGCTACTGAACGATAAGTAAACAGCTCCCTTAACCCAAGCTCTACCTGCATTTCACGGCGCAGACGGCCCACCATCTGAATCGCCATGACACTGTCGCAGCCTAGAGAAAATATATCATCATGAATCCCCAGCCGTTCTTGGGAAATGTTCAGTACACCCGCCCAAAGCTGACAAAGTTTAGCCTCTATCGAGTTGCTTGGCTGACAGTGCTGGTGTGGAGTATGGGTATTTGGCACAGGCAATGCATCCCGGTCCAGCTTGCCATTGGCCGTTAGCGGGAGTGAGTCCAGAGCAATGAGGAAAGGCGGTACCATATACTCTGGTAGGCGCAACTCAAGCGCCTGGCGGAGTGACTGCTCATCGACCTGAGCTTTCGTCACATAATAGCCCACGAGATTTACCGCTGAGTTTTCTCCATCCACAGGCTGAGTGAGGACAAGCGACTGCTCAACCCCCTCAAACTGAGTAATCACTGCTTCGATCTCACCAAGCTCAATACGATGGCCGCGCACCTTGACCTGAAAATCATTGCGTCCCTGGAAAATAATATTGCCATCAGACTCAACACGGCCCAAGTCACCGGTTTTATAAATCCGCCCTAAGTCTGGATGCTCTATGAAGCGCTCACCGGTCAACGCCTCATTTTTCCAGTAACTTAGCGCCACGCCTAACCCACCAATGTAGATTTCACCAGTCACCCCCACCGGGCAGGGCTGCAGCTGATTATCCAAAACACTCATGGTTTGGTTCGGCATTGCCTTGCCATAAGGCACTGAAGCCCAATCAGACTGACGAGATTCAATCGGGTACCAAATTGACCAAATACTCCCTTCTGTAGCCCCCCCTAAGCTGAGTTGCTTGGCTGCCGGGAATGTACAAGCGAGCCTATCGAGGAGGTTGAGTGGAATCCAATCTCCACTCATCATGAACAGTCGCAGCGATGGCAGCGGAGTATTGGTTGCAGAGGCAGCTTCTTCCAACAGACCCGCAAGCTGGGGAACAGTATTCCAAATGCTGACCTTTTCCTGCTGTATCAACGGTAACCAGCAGTCAGGGGTCTTCACATGTTGCTGATCAGGAAAAACAACTTTGGCACCTACAGCGAGTGCACCGAACAAGTCATAAACTGACAAGTCAAAACTGAGCTCAGACAGCGCAAATAAAGCATCATTGGCAGTGACGTTATACTGCTCATTCACCGCAACAATGGTATTCACTGCACCCCGATGACTGATCGTCACGCCTTTAGGCTTGCCAGTAGAGCCCGAAGTAAAAATGACATAAGCAACATCATCTGGCTTAACCTCGGGTAAGCTCACTTTGGCGCTACAGAACTCATCGGCCAAAGCCGTCTCAATGCAAAGGCTTGAGATGCTTTGCATCAGCTTAAAATCACGCTGAGCTTGAAGCTCTGTGATTAAAAGATGATCTGCCTCAGCCTGTGCCAACACACCATTCATTCTCTCTTCAGGCCAGTCAACATGCAGTGGCAAATAACCTTTACCGGCCTTCATTATCGCCAAACAAGCACACAGCTGGGCGTATCCCTTATCTGCCAAAACGGCTATTAACTCTCCCTCCATTGCTACACAGTGACTGGCTAAACGCTCACTATCCTGCTGTAACTGGGCGTAGGTATAACTTTGTCCTAAACGCTCATCATAAACTGCAATACGGTGTGCTTCCCTGGCCTGCTTTTCAAACAAGCTGACCAGAGTTTCTTCACTCACCGGCTGGTTGGCACTGTTGATCAGAGCAATACAGCGCTCATCCTCTGGCGGTAAATAGCCACGGGGCACACTCCTAGACCATTCTTGTGTAGCCAAGTGGGTGATCAGCTCGCAATAGCAGTGATTTAAATGGGGGATAAAATCCGGCTCAAAAAGCTGATCGACATACAGCCACTTACTCATGAATCGATCACCCGACTCGACCGCCTGCAAATCAATCCATGCTTGGGATGTCTGCGCACACCAGTAACGCTGTTCCCTTAGCTCACTCTCGACAAGAAATGACCGTTTCTCCCAGCGATCAGTCTGCTGTCCAATAACACCAGTAAAGACAATAGGTGATGTAGCAGCATTCGCATCAAGCTGATGTCGTTTCACCAGCTCTCGCTGTACTTGAATACCGTTATAAAGTGCATGATTGACATCATCCCACATGCGGTCATGAGTGCGGTTGATGGTTTCAAGTAGCTGACTGCCAGCATCCTTGAAGTGAAATAGGTTAGTCGATGTAAAGTCACCCAAGATCTCATCAACACGCTCACAAACTGGATAACGGTTAAACAGCGTCAGGGTAATTAAGAACTCGTCATTACCAGAAAAGCGTGCAATCAGGTAACCGTATAGTGCAAGCAGTACAGAAGAGTAAGACACCTGATAATCTTGAGCCTTTTTCTTAAACTGCTGCCAAATTTCAGGCTCCAGATAAAGCGTATGCTCGGAAAACGTCGGCTGAGTGACGTTCATAGGCTCTTGCTTAAGCGGTAAATTGGGGCGCAAAGGCAGGGTTTGTAACTTTTCAGCCCAATATGCTTTATCCTTTTCATACCAAACAGAGTTTGGCAGGTGCACGACATAGTCCTGATAATCTTTGAAGTTAACCTTTGGCAAACTGGCCGTAATATCCTCACCACGATATAGCCTGTCGAGTAAGGAATACATCATCAGCCGGCTTTGCACATCCAACAGAATTAAGTCAATGCTGACATGCAGCACATAACAGTCTTTAAACTGACTGACTTCAAAGGTAAACAGCGGAAAGCAGGAAACATCATAGACCGCGTGAGACAGCCTATGGCGAACATCTGCCAGAGTGGCATCGCTCTTATTAACATCAAAGTAGTTGGTATGCACACAGTAATGCCCAACCTCACTTGTTGGTAAGTAGCGCTGGCGCATGGTGTTTTCATCAAACACTGTGCGTAACACAGGACACAGGCTAATCAGCTCGTTGATTGCATTTTCCAGCCGGTTAATGTCCAGTGAGCTGTACACATACTCGTTGTATATATGATTTGCCACATTGCCAATTTCATACTGCCCCATACGTCCAAGCAAATAAGCTTTTTGGATTTCCGTCATGGCAAAGTCTTGCGTGCTTTCCCCTTTAGCTGATAAAGGCAACTGTGCTAAATCAGCCTCTCCCGAGATAAACTTAAAATCACTCGCCGAGTATTCTGTCGTCTTTTGGTTGGCACACAAGTCAACCAGCGCAACCAATGCTGTCTGGTAACAGTCCAGGAGTTTCTGATTAACCGCTTCAGTCAGGCAGGATTTAACTTCGATATGCAGCTGCCCATCAACAACAAAGCCAAAAATGGTGATGCTAAAAGGCCAGTCTTCAGGATGCCCTATCGTTTGTCCTGTATCTGTCACTACTAGATGCCACTGCTCAGTATGCTCTGACGTAGGTTGTACCAAGGAATCTAGCTGACCTAAGTAGTTAAAACACACTGATGGTATGGGCAGATCGCTGCTTTGTGCCCAGGTACCATAGCCTACGCCATTACCAAGCATCGCCCGCAGCTGCTCTTTACAACCTATCAAGGTTGTTTGCAGATTCTGGCAGGATTGCAGTTTGTAGGGAGATAAACTGGTAAACCAACCCACTGTCCGCTCAATATCCAGTGGACTATCAATGACCTCTGCAATGACTTCTCGGCCATGGCCTTCTAGAGAGATATGGGTGACTTCGCCCGCTAACACTTCGGTTAATGCGGTGTCTGCCGCTGCAATCAGTACATCATTAATCTGCGTATTAAATGCTTTATGGCACTCTCCAAGCAGCGACTGGGTCAATGATTGGGGCAGTTTAATCTGACTTGAAGTAAATGGCTGTTTATTGGACAGAAAACCTTGCGGGACACGGTAATCTTCCATTAATGCTTGCCAATACCTTAATTCTTCAGGGTGTTGATGTGGATACTGTTCAATACACTGGCTCCACTGTCGATAGCTACTGCCTTTCTGCGGAAGCTTCTTGCCTTGATATAACACCTGCAGGTCATGAACAATAATGCCCCAGCTGACGCTGTCCATGATCAAGTGGTGGAAAGCACAGAACAGCAGTCCTCGATCTGGTTTGAGTCCCTCAATATAGACAAACTGAAATAAAGGGCCTGAGGTGAGATCAAAACTGCTTTGCCAGCTGGTCATTAACTCACTCAACGCTTGCGCATCAGTATGCTCATCCAGATTCACCTGTATGACGTTGACTGGCTGCTGCTCACCATAGAACTGGCGTGGATATTGACCTTCAGGGGTATCGGTGTAATGCAGTCGCAAGGCGTCATGGTGCTTTACTAGCTCAGACACAGCATGTTGCAACGCATTCTGCTCTAACAACGGTACATCTATGCAAAACGCTTGGTTCCAGTGCTCTGGTTGAATAAATTGACGCGCAAAGAACCAGGACTGAATAGGCAGTAAGGGCACCTCGCCGCTTAACACCCCTTCTTCTACTTGATAGGTAACGCTTGATCGTTCTTCGCCTGCTAACTGACAGAGCGCACTTATCGTTTTTAGCGCAAACACATCCTTTACTGATAAGTCCAGCAGTGACGCCTGACGAAGCTGGCTGACCAGCCGAATGGCCATGATGCTATCTAACCCGAGCTGGTATAAGTTGGAGCTACATCCCAACTGCTGAGGTTCCAGCCCTAACAGTGCTGCAACAATGTCTCGCACAGAGGCTTCTAGTTCATTTTTCGGGGCAACCACATTATCTGTGAGTGTGCGTTCCGGGATTGGTAATGCTTTTACATTCAGCTTGCCATTAACTGTTACGGGTAGCGCATCTAAACGGACAAAGGACTCTGGAACCATGTACTCAGGCAAGGCTGCCAATAGGTGCGACTTGAGCATTTCATCGCTACATTCATCTGCGGCAACGATATAACCAACCAGCCAGGGCTGCGTGTCCTTCACCACAGTTACCGCTGCTTGAGAGACGAGAGGATGTAACTCTAGGTTCGTTGTGATTTCACCCAGCTCAATTCGAAAGCCACGAATTTTGACCTGGAAATCATTCCGTCCCAAATAAACCACAGAGCCATCGGGCTGCTGGTATACCAGGTCACCCGTTTTATAAAGTCGTCCATTGATTCCGTGTTGTTTATCTTCCGTGCTCTGGTAAGGGTTTTCTACAAACTTTTCTGCAGTAAGTGCAGGATTATTAAGATAACCTCTAGCCAGTCCAACACCAGCCAGATGTAACTCACCTACCGCCCCAGGTGGGAGCAATCGTAAATTTTCATCTAAAACGAGAGCCTGGATATTATCGATTGGCTTACCAATCAGCACTTTTGATAATGCCGGATCATTACAATCGAAAAACAGCACATCAATTGAAGCTTCGGTTGGCCCATAAAGATTATGAAGCTGGACATCAGGCAATAAGGCTTTTATGTCCTTCGCCTGAGATAAGTGCAACGCCTCACCACTACAGAACATATATTTCAATGAGGCCAAACGTGCGAGTGCGTTAGGTCGAGCGCCCAGGGTCTGGGTGAAGGCACTTAACATTGAGGGTACAAAGTGCAGTGTTGAAATTTTTTCTCGCTCGATCAAATCAATCAAATAATCCGCATCTTTGTGTCCATCAGGCTCCGCCATAATGATCGCAGCGCCATACCAGTTAGCCCAGAGCAGCTCCCAAACAGACACATCAAATACATAGGGTGTCTTTTGCAGAACACGATCATCCACAGCCAGTGGATAGTTCTTTTGCATCCACTCTATACGATTAACCAACCCACGGTGCTCACACATAACACCTTTAGGCTTGCCTGTCGTGCCTGAGGTATAAATGACATAAGCTAAGTCGGTAGGATTCACCGCAACAGACAGGTTTTGAGTTTGCTGATCAGCAAGCAGACAGCGAGTTTCAGGAGTGTCGAGTAGCAGCAAACGCTCTTTAAAATCAACGAGGCTGTCTGCGTGCTTACTGTGAGCCAAGATCATGGCAGCCTGACTGTCACTGAGGATATATTCCACTCGATCCTGCGGAAAATCTGGCTCAAGCGGAATATACGCGGCACCAGTTTTCAGTACTGCCCAGATACTGATGACAGTATCTACACTTCGCTCCAGGCTTAATGCAACCAGGCCACCTTGGACAACCCCTTGCTCTGTAAGGTAGTGAGCAAGCTGATTAGCGCGCTCATTCAGTTGCTGATAAGTCAGCCGCTGCCTGGCATCTGCTACCGCTAAATTGTAAGGTGTTTGTTCAACCTGCTGCTCCAAAATAGCCGCGACATGGGTCTGATCAGAAAAGTCACAACGTGTATCGTTCCAAAGCTGGAGTAGCTGATGTTCTACTCGATTTGAAATAGGTAACAACTGGCTCAGTGGAGACAACCACACACCTTCATATTGCTGTTTTAGCGAATCCACAAAGCTATTAAATATGGCTTCAACTTGTGCCTGCTCGTACTTTTCTGCAGCATAGGTCAGTGTGAATGACAAACAGGAGGATTGCACACCTGCAATCAGTGAGATGCCGAACTTTTCCGCCAGGTCTGCATAAGGTTGAATTTGATATTCAGTGTTTTGAGTTTGTGCTGAATACTCATCAAAGTTATGCAGGGTAAACAGCACCTGAACCAGTTCAGCCAGCCTTGGCGCGCCCCCCTGAATACCCTCCACCAGTTGCTCAATGTTGAGATTATTCATTTGCTGGTATTGGATAACGGTATGATGCAAAGTCTTCGCATTGGCTAAAACACTCTCTTTTCTGTTGAGAGCAGGAACAACAGGCAACGTATTAATAAATGGTCCAATGGCAGCCTGAAATGCCTCTGGCCGGTTAGCAAGTGTCATTCCCACAGGAAATGACTCGTTTTGACCGGTGTACACCGCGATTGAATGGATGAAGTGGGTAAACAGGAGTGGATAAAGTGTTAATTCATGCTTACCACATAAATCAGTAAGGTACTGATACTCCTCTTCAGTTAGCGTCGCTGTTAGGTGGGTAGCAGCATTTGAGCCAGTAGCTGAGTAACATTGCCTTAACTGAGGCACCTCTGCTTCATTAAGCTCGGCAATTAGCCTGTCTTTGAATTGAGCTTCAGCCTCCCCAAGCGCTTGAGCCTGTTGATAAGCAGAGTAATCAAGATAGGTTGACTGTTTTAAGGTTGCTGCAAAACGTTGTGGATTTTCATAAGCCGCAGCCAGTTCATCTGCTATCACAGGGACTGAGTAGGCATCTGACAGCATATGATGATGGATACAGGCCAGTACCCAGGTACTCTTGTCCGTGAGATAGAGCAACTCAAAACACGTAAACTGTCCTTCTTCAAGAGGAAACACCGTTTTGGCCAGGCTATCTTTATGCTGCTGTAGTTCAGAGGAAGATATTTCCCTCACTGGGCAGTGAAACAACGAAGCTGGAAGAAACGCTCGCTGCAAGTCATCAGCAACACTTTGACAAAATAGTGGATGCTTTTTTAAGAACAGCTGTATAGCCTGTTGCATTCTTTGTGCATCCAGTTCATTGAAGGCAATAAACAGTGGAATAGTATAGGTGTAAGGTAAGCTGTCGATCTGACCCTGCAAATACATGCCTTGCTGTATCGAGTCTAGTTTGGCTGGCCAATTTACCCGTGGCAGTGACAGAAATGGCGAAGCTTTCGCCTGCTCTTCGTTATGAATTTTATTAGCATTGAGCAGCTCAATCAGTACTGCTTTGTGCGCAATAACCTGCTGCTTAATCGCATCAGGAAAACCCCGATTTTTATCGAATGAATAGTTAAGCTCTCCAGCCTCATTCACCCAAAGAAAAATATGCTGGCATTTTAGGTCGTTTAATAAGCTTATAATTGTCACTACAGAACTCCAACTACTCGCTCGTGATTTTCCATTTGTGATTCAGCTTGTTCGGCCATTGCAATCACGGTGCTGTTGTTATAGATATCTTCCAGTTTGAGCTGGACGCCCAGCTGCTGATCAAGGCGACGAACCAAGCGCATCGCCAAAAGTGAATTTCCTCCGCAATTGAAAAAACTTTCTGCACAATCAATATCGGTGGGCTGACACTTCAGTATCTTGGCCCAGACTTCACAGAGTTGCTGCTCCAACTTAGTGACGGGTCCCTGAAAGCTTGCATCAACGGTGACTTGTGGTAAGCGGGAGGCATCGACTTTGCCATTTGCAGATAGAGGTAACTCATTGAGCAGCACAAAGTGCTGAGGAATCATGTAATCGGGTAATGATTGTGCTAAGTATTGGCGTACCAAAGCATTTAGAGGCTGGACATCCGCATGAACATCACTTACAGCTTTATCCTCTTCCCGCACAGCACCTATCGCCATGGTGTACAGGTTATTTTCACTCAGTGTTAACCCGAGCATACAGCAGCCAATATCATGACTGACTAAGTCATCACTTAGGTGCTGAAACAACCAGCCAGCATAGACATAGTTCGATGTGCTCTGAGGACCTTCAAGATGAATTAACCCTTGGGCACCACTTACAATGGCATGAACATCAGAAGCCTTGACCAGTACAGGCTGCTGCTCGATGTCGAACAGATTACTGCCTGTCGTGCTACGGAAATAAGCACCTTCCCGGTTATAGAGTGATAGCTTAGTATCTGCTTGTTGTGTTGACTGATTCAGAGGAGCACATAGTACTAACCGACATACTAATGACTTAGTCGCTGATACATCCGGCTCAAAAAATGCTACGTGATAACCTACTTCCAGTTGCTCACACTGATCCGCAAGTAAAGCCAGCATATGTCCCGCTTCCAGAAGTGCGAGCGCTTTTGCACGGTCATGATAAAGAGGCCGGATTGCCTCCCAGTTAATGACTAGATCAATGAAGTTTACTGAAGCGACACCATTGGGCCGCTCAACATTAGGTAACTCATAAAGTGAGTGACGTGTGGGATGATAGTAATAATACCCGTCACGAGTCGCATCAACCTTATCATTGAGACCCACGTAAGCCTGAACACTGTAGGTACTCCCTGCTGATGGGTAGCGATATTTAGGAAGCACTCGATTGGGAAGTTCCAACCCAGCACACACGGAGAGAATGCGCTGTAAGTCATACCAAGTCGCTGCATTACCAGTAGCTGAAGACCAAGAGCGATTCTGGCGTAATGTAATCAGGGTATTAACCCTGTGGCTATCAATGCCACAGTCATCGAACTTCCGATAGCTTTTACGACGCAGATAATCATCTTTTTGCAGTGAGTGTGATAATGCCAAACCAGCATTTTCAACGGGGACAATGCCTCTTTGCTGAAGAATGAATAGCTCTTTATCTTCCGTATAGACAGGAACAGGCTGTTCTTTTTCTGGAATCAGGTAAGCCACTAACGCAGGGCTGGTCTCTTGTTGCTGTAAGTGAACCAGTGCTTGCGAGATTCCTTCTAGCTTATTGATATGTGCTGCAATTTCTTCTAGCTCAACACGATAACCATTCAGTTTAACCTGATTGTCAGTGCGCCCTAAAAATTCAATGAAGCCTTGCTCTGACCAGCGACCTAGATCACCTGTTTTATAAAGTCGGCCTAACTCTGGATGGTTAATAAACCTCTCTTTGGTTAACTCAGGTGCATTCCAGTATTCAAGGGCAACACCATCCCCACCAATATGAATTTCACCAGTAACCCCAAACGCACAGTGTTCGCCCCGATTATCCAGCACATACATCGTCTGGTTTGGCATCGCTGTTCCATAGGGAATACTTGTCCATTCTGGGTCTACCTGTTCAACTGGGTACCAGATTGACCAGATACTTCCTTCTGTCGCGCCCCCCAAACTAATGACATCTGTCTTATTATTGAGTGTTTTAATACGGCTAGGTAAATTAAGCGGTATCCAGTCTCCACTCATCAGGAAAAGCCGAATATTCATTGAAATATCCGAGCGAGACTCAAACTCATCAATGACTAAACCGGCCAGCTGCGGGACAGTATTCCAAAGCGTGACATGATGTCTATGAACAAGCTCTAGCCAAACCTCAGGTTTTTTACAATCTGCCTGGCATGGAAAAACAATTTTTCCTCCAGCTCCGAGCACACCGAATATGTCGTATACAGACAAATCGAAGCTCAGTTCTGATAACGCAAGAACCGTATCACTGGCGTTAATATTAAAACGTCGGTTAACCGCTTCAATCGTATTAAAAGCACCATGGTGGCTTATAGCGACACCTTTTGGCCGTCCCGTTGAGCCTGAAGTAAAGATAACGTAGGCCAAATCTGTCGGCTTAACGCTTGGCCATACAATATCCTCACATTGCCCTTTCGCTTGAACAAGTGTTTCCAGTTCCAAGACCGTTGCATTTAAAAGTGAAGATTCACGTTTGAGCTTTGCATGCTGTGATTTAGACACAACAACGGTATGGCAGCCAGATTGTTCCAAAATGTCATTCAAGCGCTCAATTGGCCAGTCAGGATGCAGTGGTACATACGCGGCCCCTGCTTTCATAATTCCCAAAGTAGCAGTGACATGCCAATAGCCCTTTTCAGCTAAAATGGCAATTAATTGGCCTTGAGTTTCTCCACTAGCCATTAAGGCTGAGGCCACGCTCAAATAGGCCTCATGAATCTCAGCATAGGTAAAACTCGTTTGTAATTGTGAGTCAACAACGGCTGTAGCTTTGGAGGTATTTATTAAGCTGGGTGATGTTTCAAACAGTTCAACCAATGTCCTTGATGGGTAGCTTGCCTGAGTGTTATTCCAGTGGGTAATTTGTGCTTTTTGCCAGTCCGGTAATTTAACAAAAGGCAAAGCCATTAAGTCCCAGTCGCGATGTGCAACTTGCTCGATTAAAGCACAATAGCTGTCGTGCATTGCCTGAATTGTTTGTGGCGAAAAGAGCTGATCTACATAGTCCCACTCTGCAACAAACCCTGCATCTGTCTCATACGCTTTGTGGTCTAACCAAACCTGAGAAGTTTGAGAAATAGCGTATTGAGTACCCTGGTAACTCTCATCCAATGGCAAGTCAAACATGCTGGCTTTACCATTCATACCAATAACACTGGTTAATACAACCGGTGCCACTACTTGGTGAGAGGGTAAACTTCGTGCTTGCTTGAGCATACGTTGCACATCAATACCATCACACAAGTTGTTATCAACGTCTTCCAACAACCGGGAATGCACTAACTCCAGCTGCTGTCGGGCAGAGATATCATTACGCAATTGATAATCAAACAAACTTAAAACAGTAAAATCACCAATGATGTCATCTACTTGAGCATGTAGTGGCAGTCGGTTAAACAGCGTTAAGTTAAGCGTGACTTTCTCTTGATCAGACCAAAAACAGAGCACACGACAAAATAGCTCGGCAATCAATGCCGTTGGACTAATATCATTGCAGCGGCACTTATCTAAAATTAATTGCCATGTTGCTTGCGGTACAGTCCGGGTTACTCGTTTGAAGTATGGCTTCTCAATACTTGATGGGTTTGCAGCTAAAGGCAAATCCATTTTTAACGACATTTGTTGTGTTTTTTCATGCCAGTACTGCTCAGCCTGATGGAACAGCTCACTCTGGCGTATCCGCTCATATTGAGTATGATAATCTCGGTAGTTAATTAATAGCTTGGGCAACACTGCCTGCGGATTTTGATATAAAGTGATCCACTCTGAAAATAGAATCTCAAAGCTCTTCATATCAATGATAATCGCATCAAAACTCACATGAAGAATGTAGCTATCCCCTACTTTAGACAGCAATATGTCAAATAGTGGATAAACGTCTGCCGCATAAACTTTATGGGAAAACGCCTGGCGAATCTCTTCTAGCTCAGAGTGATTAGTAAACTCCTGATAACGAATTTGGTAATGAGGGACTTGGTTTAAATAACGTTGTTCTCCATTTTCAAAAACAGTTCTGAGTGATAAATGACGTTTGATTAACAGGTTGAATGCACTTTCTAACCGGGCATGATCTATATAACAAAATGCATACTCATGATAAATATGAGTCGATACATTGCTTAACTCAAAGTTTTTAAAACGGCCAAAATAGTAAGTTTGCTGAACATTATTAAGGGTAAATGGATGATATTGATGCGTAATATCTGACGATTTAATAATAAAATCACGATACAGAAAATCACCCTTACCAGCATTAACCAAAGGTGTTAGGCTGGATACATTTTTTTGTTCAAAAATATCTTTAATTTTTATGTCACAGCGAAATTCAGTATTGATTAAGTTAACCAACTTAATTGCCGATAAGCTATTTCCACCTAAAGCAAAAAAATCATCTGTTAAACCAATAGTATTCTTATTTACTCCTAGCGCTGAACCAAACAGCTGACACAATATACGCTGAGTCTGTGTTTCGGGTGCAATAAACCGATTGTTATGCACCAGGTTTATCGCAGGTAAAGCCTTGCGATCTACCTTTCCATTAATATTTAATGGTATAGAAGCAAGGAACATAAAATCGACAGGGATCATATATTCAGGCAAATAACTTTTTAACCAATCCTTTAAATGATCGACCCCAATGGGTTCCTTAGCGGTATAATAAGCAACCAGAAAAGGCTCAACATCACTTTCCTGGTCTTTTTGTAACTGAACAACAGCCTGCTCTATTCCTGGATAGTGTTTAATAGCCGACTCAATATCACCCAGCTCGATACGATGCCCACGTAACTTAACTTGAAAGTCTGCTCGGCTTAAATATTCAATATTACCACATGATAAATAACGAACTTTGTCACCTGTCCGATACATAGTAGCGCTATGATTATTGCCCAAATGAACAAATGGGTTAGCAATAAATGCTTTTGCTGTCAGTTCAGGTTTATTGAAGTATCCTTGTGCAACACCATCACCGGCTATGTAGAGTTCACCCACTACACCTGGTGCTACAGGCTTTTGCTCATCATTAAGTACATAACATTGCGTATTTGCTAAAGGTTTTCCAATCAATACTTTATTAGTGATTTCATTCAAGCAGTATGTGGTTGACCATACTGTTGTTTCGGTAGGGCCATAGACATTCCATGCTTTTTGCGTCATTTTGACCAACCCTTTAGCGACGTCTAAAGGAACAGCCTCACCACCACACAATGCAATAATATTAAACTTTTCTTGTCCCAGTTCAGCAACAGCCTGCCGCCAAAAAGATGGGGTGGCTTGCATATGTGTAATATCAAACTCGGTTAAATATTGCTTCAATATACGTGCATCTAATAACGCTCGTTGTTCTGCAAGCACAACAGATGCACCAAACATTAAGGGCATAAACAACTCCAACGTGGAGATGTCAAATGCCAATGTGGTAAGTGCCAGCATGCGAGACTCAGGAGACAAATGCGTGCGATGACAAAAGTCATAGGCAACATTAACAAAGTTACGATGTCTGACAGCAACACCTTTAGGTACACCTGTGGTACCCGAGGTGTAAATAACATAAGCGAGCGCATTAACATCGCCAGAATTTAATAATTCTGGCGGATTACAATATTTTTCTATTGTTGCCAATAAATCATTTGTTATTGATAACGCTGTGATGCCATCAGGTAATGAAGCCTCTGGCATATCATTTCTGGTTAATACCAGACTAGGCTTGGCATCATTCAGTATTGCCTGGGTTCTCAATAGTGGAGAAGTTGAATCTAAAGGAACATATGCACAACCTAACTTAAGGATAGCGAGCAGACTAATCAGTAATGACTCATCTCTTGGGAGCAGTACAGCAACCCTCTCACCTTCAGCTACTGAAAAGTGTTCCTTCAGGTAATGTGCTAACCCATTTGCTTTCATATTAAGCTGATCATATGTCAGCTCAGTATCACCCACAATTAAAGCTAATTTATCAGGATTAAGAGTTACCTGCTCTTCGAATAGAGCAGTAATTGTATTTTGGGGATAGAGTATTTGCTCGGAGTTACAGTCCAGATAGTAATGCTGAATCAATGCCTCTGGTAGTTGACAGAAGTTATTCCAATCAATTGTGCCTGATTTAAAATCATCAATACGTGCTAAAAATGCCTCAACATAATGAGACATCACAGAAAACAAAGGAATATTCTTTTTGTAGATAAGCTTAACTTGATGAGCGTCATCCATCGTTTGAATTAACAATAAACTTTCATCTATTAGCTCGTCATTAACTTCACATATCCCAACACTTGGAAATAGTAGCTCTGAATAAATATAGTCCTTATCTATAAAAGTAGCTGGAGATTGTTCATGAGTGACTATCTTTTCTAAATCAGCATAATATTCTGAGCCTTGTAACAAAGTATACTGTCTTGAAACGCCTTGTTCATTTTTAGTATAGAACCCATATAGAGCTGCTTTTTCAGCATTAAAAATATATTGCATAAAAAGCAAAAACAATGATTGATCCGCATGACTCCATTTATAGTGAAAAAAAAGGGTTTCACTATCGACGTCACAGATCTCAGTGCTATGTACCTCTGGACTGATAACAAAAGTTCCATACTTTTTTTGTAATTCATCAAAATAGCGTTTACCCGCTAAATTTGCTGTCACTGCATTAAACCAAAGGTCAACATCGTTTGAAAAACTGTAAGCTTCAAGCTCAGACAAAATGTCATTTCTACTTAAGTGAATAAAGCCATCAATAAAAACCTCAGCGATTTGTGCTTGAATAAACTGAAAGTCTGAGCATGATTTAGCTAAACTACAATTAGCCAATATGCACTTATCATTATTTTTTTGGTTTACTATTGAGAAAAACTGAACGTCATTACCCTCTTTATCACATAGTGCTAGCTTTACTTTGTTTGCATCAGAAAAAGAGGTTTCAACAGCATAGCAAAACTCGTAATCTATTTTATAATGGCTTATATCATTCTCATTAATAAGATGAATATTATGATGCTCTTGAGCCAACCAAAAGCTTTGCTCTTCATCATGTGAAGCTATCAGAAAAACTTGATGACCAGCATCTGCTAGATAACCAATTACGTTCTTACTTACTTCATCTACACAGGCTTTAGTGACAACATTTAATATATTCATCTAAACTACCCTTCAACTTGGCTTGACTGCTTTCAAAACAGGTAACACACCACGTTCGTTATAAAATACATCGGTAAACTGCAGTCCAGCCTCCTGCATTTGATGCCTAATTTCTTCCTCGCTTACAAAGTTCAGATAAGTCGCTTGTAAAATATCACCAAAAATAGAAAACTCACGCTTTAAGTCTTCTTCAGGAATCCCGTATTTTTCCCATTCAGCATCCCCGACTTGCGGAGGAGGGGTAAGAAAACTAATATATAAACGCCCGCCCGGCTTAAGCGCTTTTGCAAAGTTACTGTATAATGCTATCAACCTTTCTGGCGCTGATTCATACACGTTAAGACCATTACTGGTAATAACATCAAACACACTTTCATAATCAAGATTCCAAGCATCCCTAATTTCAAAATCACATAAGTTCGATAACCCTACTCTTTTTGCTTTTTCCTTAGCATGAGAAATAGATTCAGGATCAAGATCGATACCTTTTATTTTGATTCCAGAGTGATGGCTATAATCTTGATCCAGTAAGTCATCCATCACGCCACATGGTATAGAAGCAAAAGTTTTAGCCGTTGAAATTTCACTTTTAAGCAAACACTTAAATCGATGGAATCGTTCACGTGCCTGGCTTAACAGAGAGTCTTCCATCAGCCATTTTTTTAATGGATGTTCTTTTTCTGAGTCACACTGTTGAGTAAAAATATAAGACGTCCAATAACCATTTAAACCTCGGTTATGAAGCAGAAATCGCCCTAGATCAAACTCAGCCAATTCATCAACAAGCGCAAGCGTATCCTCAAGAGGCAAAATTAAATTGAGCGAGTTATTTCTCACCCTATCTTTTATTGCATCAATTATTGATTGTGTATCAGGAGATATAGAAACTTCTGAATGAGTTTTGTGTGAAATTATCTTTTCCATAAGTCAACCATACTACCTAAATAATCCACCCAATGTTAGTAAACCCAGACTTAACATTTTCGTCATCTAGCAACCCAGTTCTTTTTAATGCACTTATTACATTTTTCACAATGGGAACATCAGGTGTTACCTCAAAGCCTTTATAAATAGTATTTACTGTCTGCTTATTCTCTTCATGATCAGCAATAATACTGTCAAGATAATTCAGATTAAATTCTTTTTCGGACTCAATATTCAAATACATTTTCACGAAATCAGGGATATTACTACCAATATCTCTTCTTGCCTTATCAGGTAATCTATCCCACGTATACTGCAGAAGCTCCAGGAAGTAAATATAATGACGTGATTCGTCATTCATGTGATCATTTACATAGTTCTTAATCGATGGGTGAACCGATTCTGACTTAAAAAATTCAACCAATTCTTTAACTAAAGTAGTCTCAAATATACATACAGCAATTATTTCAAATAAATCATGATGCTCCGCATCCAGTCGCTTCATAATTTCATTAACTGCACAAAACGAGTCAGAATCAGGTAGAGCATCTTCTGTCAGGTAGGGATATCTGGCCTTTAACTGATTAATTAAGTCCCTGGCAACATAAACATGGTAGTACTCATCTATAATAACCGTATAAGCATTCATTTTTATCTGTTCAGGATAAGCAACAGGCAGATCATTATAGATAATTTTATTGCAAGCAGAGTTTATCAGCTTTATTTCTAACGTAACAATATCATTCAGATATTTAAATAAAGACCTAATCAGTAACTCTGACTTATTTTCTATACTGATATCCTTAAGTCTTCCATCTAATAAAACAGGCTGTTTATCCTCAGGAAAAAAGAAACCATCAAGCTCAAAATCAATTTTCTTTTCTGGGCGAGTTCGTATAGATGATCGCTTTTCCCACTTCTCAACATATTTTGATGACAAGCCAAAGCTTTGTGTATTCCCAACACTGGTTTCTAATGTCATAATTTTTTCACTTTCATTTTTAATACTATAGAGACATCAAGCAGAGGAATAATGTGCGTTATACAGGCGTATTGAATAGTAAAGGTGGTACTTTACTATTCAATACACTGTAATATACTCTTTATCTTAGATATAGATGCCCTTCATGAATAAAATTAATGAATAACAGCTTTCGCGTTAAAATCATGAAGAGCATAGACTACTTTTTATTTGTTAATTAAATAGAGTCTGCGAGTGAAACCTTATCCTTTTGAAGATAAAACATCATTGATAACACAAATGCAACCAATGCAATACCTAACATAATATAAGCCATCTGCTGAGGCTCTCCATTATACAAATAACTACTTAAGCTGGTAGCAGCCACAACCAGTAACGAACGAGTACTCATATTAAATGAAGAGGCCACCCCAGATATCTGCGGAAAAATGCTCATTGAGCGGCCAAAGACGATTGGATACAACAAGGCAAAACCAATACAGAACGTACTCATAAATAGTGTTAGCATTAAAGGATTATTACCCAGAACAGCGAGCATAAGCATACTGAATATAGCCACAAAAATACCAATTTTCTCAGTTTGAGATTCTCCACCTAAAATAGTAATTAACCTTCCTGATAGTAAGCTGGTGATAGAAAATGAGACGACGACACAAAAGAAGTGAGCAACAAACTGAGCAACAGATAGATCAAATGTTTCTCTATACAAAAAGGCACTTGATGCTACAAAAACCATATATGCCGCAAACAGCAACGAGGGTACAAGCGAAGATATTACAAATTTACTACTAAATACTAGCTTGGAATAGCTTTCAGTAAGAAAACGTAAATTGATTGGAGCCTTTTCTTTTTTAGTCTCAGGTAAAAATATAAAGAGTGCTATAAGAGATACAAAAGTAATCAGTGCGACAATTGCGTAATTACCTCTCCATCCCAAATAATAGTTCACCCATCCACCTACAAGTGGCGCAATAGCCATAGCAATCGACATGAATGCATTTACTAGCCCAAAAAGACTATACATTTTCACGCCTTCATATTTATCTGAAATGATTGCAAAAACAACAACAACTGGCGCACACGCACCTATTCCCTGTATCAACCGGGATAATAGCAAAAACTCAATACTTGTAGAGAAAACACAGCCCAAAGCACCAATAAGCATCACAACAGAACCCGACAGAATAACGTTTCTACGCCCGAAACTGTCAGACAGTGGTCCGTAAAATAATGCGCCTAACACAAAACCCACAAAGTTGAGAGCTATAGTCATTTGTACCAAACTAAAGTTTGTATTCAGTTCAGCAGCAATGTCAGGAAAGCTTGGTATCGACATATCAACTTCAATACACCCCGCTAATAACGACAACAAGAGTATTACGGGTAATATATCAAATTTGTCTTTCATAGAATCCATAAATTAAACCTTGTTCACTATCAAGTTGCACATGCTAGCAACGTTTTCGATGCTTTTATTTTCACTTCCATATTGCGCGGCGTATTAGCTCATTTAAAAAATGAAATAGCAATAAAACGTTGTATACAACCATTGACTGGGCTGATTAACCGAAAGCCAGAATAACACTACTGACAACGGAAACCCTTTAGTTTATTTGATTCTAATATAAGCACCGGATAATGGTGAAAACCATTAGTTGCTTCTGCATATTCACACTCTACGACATAGTTAAACTGCTATACCCTGCTAGCTACATATTTATCATGGCTATTTTAGTTTGTATATAATACTTTGGTCGTATATGACACCTAGAAAATGTCACTACACAGAAAAATCAGGCCCTACAAGTAATGTCTAACGGTCACCTTTGATCTTCTCTTATGCGTACCTTATATGAAAATGGTAATATTCTTCGATAAGCCAGAGACAAAGAATGGCTGGATAACTCTTGTTGAACATGCCGTAAATCCATCCTTGGAGGCTTGATTGCCGCCTCCATGCGGCAAACAGTTCAACATGAGCTTTCCAACCACAGTTTGCAACCAATACACTGAATTATTCGAAAGGCTTATCTGATTTGATAGAGGTTGATGTAATGTTAATAAGCTGAAACTCCTTTGCACCCTTAACATTAATTATGTAGGAGTAACAAATGAGTAAGGCTCTATATGGATTCCTAGGGGGTTATATCAATAGCTCTATTAGATCATTAAGTAAGCTTTTTCCTCGGCACTTTATATTGTACACAAACTCAAATAATGCTAAATAAAAAGGTAGTTTTTCTTGAGAAATACCTCGATGAGGTCTTAACCATGAGCGTAGTAATGACCAACAACCTTCAATGGTGTTAACATGTACTTCGTGAAAACCATCCCCATCTTCATCACGAGCATACTCCCCTTTCCCGTGACAAACGGTTTTATGTTGATATCCCCAACTCT
>NZ_AUAF01000017.1 GCF_000428585.1 Zooshikella ganghwensis DSM 15267
ACGCTTATAATTCGATGCCGGTAAGGTCGTACCATAAAACACTTGGGCTATACGTGTGAGATTGACTGAACGAACCTTTACCAGTGCTAGAATAAATTGGGCTAGCAAGGTGACTCGGGCTTGATGCCAACCAAAAACCCCTTTAAGCTCTTTGGTGAGTGAATTGATCTCTTTCATTGTTTTACAATTCTTCATGGTTTCGCAGCCTGAATTGTAATACCAATGAGGGATTAATTCACTTCTAACTAGTTGATTTTTCTCATTTATTCAGCTTTTTGTCCTGTACATAGACTGCATAGTCATAAAAAGCATACAGTTGAGAGTAAAGTGGTGATGAAGCTTCAACTTCACTTGTTACTTCTTTAAATAACCTTACTGCTTGTTCTTGCTCTAAAAGACATTCAGCGTGTTCAAAAGGCATATAACAGAATATACGCATTAAGTACGGGAGCTGTTTGTGCTGCCCTTTCAGTAAAGCTTGTTTAGCATGATGTAGCGCTGCTGCATCATATTTATAGGCACTGGCTGTTGATCGGTAAATATTCCTTGGAATCTGGTCTAACAAAATAATTAGCGCTAGCCGTCCTTCTGCGCTTTCCTCCCAATGCTTGAGAGCGCCATTCTCAGCAGCAAAAACCCATGATTCAAATGTAATACGTAACTCACTATCATGATCAGCTGTCGCATTAAACCATTTGTTACGTATTTCGACAGACACATTACCTTCAGAGTCTAACTCTCCAAACCAGGCAGTAATTACTTTTTCAGGTTGCTTTTCTTCCATACTTGTTGCTCCAGGTAGTAGTATATAGACGACTTGTTTGGTATTAATAAGCTCTATACAAGATTAACATCAATAATAGATATACAGAGTAAATCATATAATCGTTAGAGTGCTATAACGGACTATTAGGTGGTCAAGTTGATGAGTACGACCAAAAAATCACCTGTTTTATATTGGATTTTTGGCTTGCTAGTACTGGCTGCAGTGCTAAGCGCCATCTATTACACGTTCTACTATGCAAGTGCCCCTGTCTACTTTGCAATTGGCAATGGTCGCTTGGAAGCTAATGATGTTCACATTGCCAGCAAGCTTCCAGGACGCATAGAACAGGTTACCGTCAAGGAAGGTGATCAGGTTATAAAAAGCCAACTGGTTGTTAAAATGGACACTAAAACACTTGAGGCTCAACTTAAGCAAGCAGAGTCACAAGTATTAAAAGCCAAAGTCGAACGTCAACGGGCAATGGCTATTGTTGAAGAACGAAACAGCGAGTGTAAATACGCAAAAAAACAGCTACAACGTACACAAGACTTAATCCAAAGAAATTTTGCCTCTGAAGATGATTTAGATACTGCACAATTGAAAGTGGAAACGACACAAGCTGCCTGTGCCGCAGCAGAAGCTATGGTTGAGGTAGCGGAGGCTTCAATACAGGCAGCCCAAGCATCTGTAGAACGCCTTAAGGCCGATTTAGAAGACAGTAGCATTACTTCACCCATATCAGGCAGAGTACTTTATCGCATTGCTGAGCCAGGCGAAATTGTGGCTAGTGGTAGTAAAATTTTAACTATAATTGATCTTTCAGATGTTTATATGACCATCTTTTTAAGTGAGATGGATGCAGGTAAAATTTCTATGGGAAGTAGTGCACGGATTATTCTGGATGCTGTACCTGAGTTACCCATTCCTGCTGAAGTCAGTTTTATCTCTCCTCTTGCGCAATTTACACCTAAGGTTGTAGAAACCCGAGAAGAACGCAGTAAGTTACGTTTTAGAGTAAAAGTCAGTGTAAACAACGCGTTTTTACAAGACCATATTGATTTAATTAAACCTGGCATGCCTGGTATGGCTTATATAAAGCTTAATCCTGAAGCAGAGTGGTCTGATATTCTTTAAGCACAGCTGTATAAAGTGATCATTTATATACCCACAACGAAGGATTTTAGAGGGACTAGCCAGCTCTGTTAAGGCTAGCGCATAGCAACCACAACTGTCTTAAAAGTGCTAGGACAATATGATTAGCGCGCATTAAATCGATTCGCGAAGGGTATAAATGTAATTTCTGTAATAAGTACGATTTAGCGCTGCTGTTTATCACGATGCAATAAAGGCATTCTCATGAATAGGCCAAGTGAAGTCGTAATTGTTGATCAAGTCACTCATTATTATAAGCAACAGATAGCCCTGTCCAATATTACACTCAGCATTACTAAAGGAACCATCGCTGGCCTAATAGGACCTGATGGAGTTGGTAAGTCTACATTATTAGGTTTGATCGCTGGGGTAAAAAAGATACAACATGGTGAAGTTCATTTATTTTCTCAGAACATCCAGCTAAGTGCTGTCAGAAATCAGTTGTGCCATCGTATAGCTTATATGCCGCAAGGGCTTGGTAAAAACCTTTATGCAACATTGTCAGTTTATGAAAACTTACGGTTTTTTAGCCAGCTTTTTGGTCAAAACCAACAGCAATGTAAACAACATATAGAAGAGTTGTTGTTAGCTACTGGTTTAGCACCCTTTGCCAAACGACCTGCAGGTAAATTATCTGGGGGCATGAAACAAAAACTTGGGCTTTGCTGTGCACTGATTCATGACCCTGATTTACTTATTTTGGATGAACCCACGACAGGTGTTGATCCATTATCACGTATGCAATTCTGGGAGTTGATTACGCGTATAAAGTCACGCACCCCAGATATGACCATTTTGGTCGCTACTGCTTACATGGAAGAAGCAGAGCGCTATGACTGGCTTGCAGCTCTTTATGGAGGAAGACTTTTAGCCACAGGAAGCCCTAAAGCACTTTGTGAGCAAACACAAACAACAAGCCTTGATGAAGCTTTTAAGGCACTACAGCCTGAATGCACACCACAAGCTAATTTAATCATTCCGCCTTATCAGCAAAATAGTAAACCAGTTGCTATTGAGGCTACACAGTTAACAAAGCGCTTTGGTGATTTTACTGCAGTTGATCAGGTTAATTTCCAAATTTACCAAGGTGAGATATTTGGTTTTTTAGGTTCCAATGGTTGTGGAAAAACCACTACGATGAAAATGCTAACGGGTTTATTACCTCCAACTGAAGGTAAAGCAACATTATTTGGTGAACCTATGAATAGCAGAAGTCTTTCTCATCGTAAAAATATTGGCTTTATGTCGCAAAGCTTTTCACTTTACCAAGAACTTACAGTTAAACAAAATCTTTTATTACATGCTCGTCTGTTTCAGCTGCCAAGTACCGAAGCAAATCATCGAATTAATGAATTACTCTCTCGTATGTCATTAACAAATGTAGCTGATGAGCAAACTGCAGACTTACCGCTTGGTATTAAACAACGTTTGTCATTAGCTGTAGCTATTATTCATCGTCCTAAAATTCTGATTCTGGACGAACCTACTTCAGGTGTAGACCCAATCGCCAGGGACCAGTTTTGGCAATTACTGGCGGAGCTATCCCGCAATGAGAACGTAACTATTTTTATTTCCACCCATTTTATGAATGAGGCTGAACGTTGTGACAGAATTTCGCTGATGCACGCCGGAAAAGTTTTAGCTGCAGGTACGGCTGAAGTGCTTATCAGTGAAAAGCAAGCGACGAATTTAGAAGCTGCATTTATTCGATACCTACAAGAAAGCAAGCAGACTGAAGAGCTTCAAAAAAACCAAGATTCAACAGTACAGCCGCCCCAAAAAGCCATTGCATCTCCAAAAAACCTCATTAAAACTCATTCACTATCCTGGCAACGTTTATGGGCTTATGCACAACGCGAAGCGATGGAAATACAGCGTGATCCCATACGGTTTTTATTTGCGTTATTGGGTCCTATCTTTTTGTTGATAGTTATGGGGTATGGCATTTCTATGGATGTGAAACATATGAAATACGCTGTACTCGATCGCGATCAAACCCAATATAGTCGCCACTACCTAGAAGCATTTGAAGGCTCTAAGTATTTTCAACAGCAGCTTGTGATAAGCAACGACCAACGAGCTGAACTTGTCCTTGTCAGGGGCGAAGTCGAGCTAGTCATTGAAGTTCCACCTCAATTCGGACGGCAAATGCTAAAAGGAGAATCTCCTGAAGTAGGAATATGGATTGATGGGGCAATGCCTTTTCGGGCCGAAACTATTCGTGGTTATGTACAAGGTGTTCATCAAAACCATCTACAGCAGTTAGCCAAAACCAACGCTCATACAACGCCTCAACAGTTAAAAATTGAACCGCGCTTTCGCTATAATCAGAGCATTGAAAGCATCTATGCTATTGTGCCTGGAGTTATGGCCACCCTACTAACGTTTATCCCAGCCATGCTTATGGCTGTTGCCGTCGTGCGAGAAAAAGAGTTAGGTTCTATCACTAATTATTATGCAACCCCAACCACTCGCCTTGAGTTTTTATGGGGTAAGCAACTACCTTATATTGCATTGTCTATTATTAATTTCATGTCGCTTTTTCTTGTAACCTGGTTATTTTTTGGGGTTCCAATCAAAGGTAGCTTTTGGCTATTATTTGTTGGTTCTTGTTTGTATGTTATAGCCACCACTGCTTTGGGGTTACTGATTTCAACCTTCACCACAACTCAAGTAGCTGCTTTATTCGGTACTTTAATTATTACCATCATTCCATCTATTAATTTTTCTGGTTTAATTAGTCCTGTTGCATCTCTTTCTGGTGGGGCTTCAATTATGTCAACCTATTTCCCTGCCGCTTATTACCTAGATATCACTGTAGGTATTTTTACAAAAGCTACTTCTTGGGCTGACCTCAAACTAAATTTTGCAGCAGTTATTGGCTTCTTTATCACCTTTACGCTACTTAGCGTACTCTTTTTACCTAAACAGGAACGGTAATATGAAGTTTCTGCAATCTGTTTTTTGGCTGGGTTTAAAGGAAATAGCCAGCCTACGTCAAGATAAAGTCATGCTTTTTCTGATGACATTTGCATTTACTGTTTTTATTTATGTCCCTGCAAAAGAGACTGGTTTGGAAATGCGAAATGCAGCTGTTGCAGTTGTAGATGAAGATAATTCACCATTATCACGTCAAATAATTTCTTCACTTCTCCCTCCTTACTTTCAAAACCCACATTTCATTACGTTTAATGATATTGATAAAACGATGAATCAAGGTATTTATACCTTTGTTTTGCTCATTCCAAGCAAATTTTCACAAAAGCTAGCCCATGGGCTTGAAGAAAGTGTACAAGTTTATATTGATGCAACCGCTATGAGTCAGGCTGTTATTGGTTTAGATTATATTCAAAATATAATAACCAACGAAGTTACGCAGTTCTTTAATCAAGAAGATTCAGAAAATCCTCTTATTAACTTAAATATTAGAATTAGATTCAATGAAAACCTATACAGCAGCTGGTTCATGGCAGTAAATCAGTATATTAATGTTATTGGTATGCTTGCTATAGTTCTGACAGGTGCAGCTTTAATTAGAGAACGAGAGCATGGAACAATTGAACATTTATTAGTAATGCCTTTAACACCTGCAGAAATAATGCTCGCTAAAATTTGGTCGAATGGGCTAGTCATAGTTTTGGCATCATTACTTTCTTTAAAGCTAGTTATTGGCGAGGCATTAGCAATTCCTGTTCGAGGAGAAATAGGATTATTTATTATTGGCACATGCAGTTACTTATTTGCAGTAACTTCACTTGGTATCTTCTTAGGTACAGTAGCTAATTCAATGCCACAGCTTGGACTACTTTTTCTGCCTATAGTCGTAGTGATGAATGTTTTATCAGGAGGAATAACGCCTTTAGACAACATGCCACCTGCCATTCAGTACCTTATGAAAATATTTCCATCTACTCACTTTGTTGAATTCAGTAGTGCCGTACTATTTCGTCAAGCAGACGTAGCGATTGTTTGGCAGCCCTTACTTACTATTATTGCTATTGGAATAGTTTTCTTTTCAGTATCACTACAACGACTTAGAAAAACAGTTGGCAAAAATTTATCGTAAATATACCCTTTATCAGCCTACTTTTATTACCAATACATAATATACGAACAAATTAGTCTTTTACTGAAAGTAAATTGCAATTTATTTGGCAGCAAGTCCATACATAAGAATCATATTTATTTAAAGAAACATTAACATTTAGCTGCTACTTTCCTTTTCGGTCACCAAGCAAAATGACAATAATAAAGGAAAAAGTATGTCAGCCCTAAACCGTCGAAAGTTTATAGGCCTAATGAGTGCTGGATTAGCTTCACCTTATATAATTAGTTCCACTCAAGCAAAAACCTTACAGCCAAACTTAGTTTCTAATAACAATGATTATCCACTGCCAGATAATAGTTTAATAAATATTGATAGCGCAAATGAAATATTTCCTCAGTCAGTTGCCTCGGGTGACCCAACGGATAGTGGGGTCATTCTTTGGACAAGGGTTAATCCTGTAAAGTATAGTGAATATGAGCCTTTAATTTTTCAAGTTTGCCTAGACAATCGTTGCGAGTCACTCTATTTGCAAGGTGAAGTCCACCCTGAACAATTAAGTTCTTTATTAGATTATACTGTAAAAATTGATTTAGATGGCCAGCTTGAACCAAATCGAACGTACTACTATCGTTTTATTTATAAAAATACGTCAAGTAAAATTGGGCGCTGTAGAACAACGTCTTCAAACCATAGCACCCTAAAAAGTCTTAAAATAGCAGTTTTAACTTGCCAGGATTTTACCAATGGTTACTATGGTGTTTATGACTTTATTGCAAAGGATAGTTCAATTGATTTTGTTGTACACCTAGGTGACTTTGTTTATGAAAGTACAGGCGATAAAAGTTTTCAAGCAAATAAATACGATGATAGAAAAATAAAGTTACCTAGTGAGTCTGGCTATGCGTCTAATTTAGATGATTATCGACATATTTATCGTAGATATAGGCAAGATGAATATCTTACCACCTGCTTAGAAAGCCACACTTGGATAATGACTACAGATGACCATGAAACCGCTAATGATTGTTATTGGGATTATGCCCGAGATACACTAGGTGCACCAGACCACCCATATACCAAAGACAGTGAGTTTGGTAATAATGAGGATTTATTACGGTCACTCAAGCTGTCAGCACAACAAGCCTGGTTTGAATATACCCCGACACGCGCTGCTTTGACTTATGATAAAACACATCCTCACCAGTTTTTACGTATTTATCGTCATTTTACATTCGGGGACTTAGTCACTATAAACATGCTGGATACACGCACCTATCGAACAGCCCCACCGTGTGGTGATCGTCGTGTATTTGAACGCTACTTTCCAATTGGCTGCACAGATCAATATGATGCTGAAAACTCTATGTTGGGGTATCAACAAAAAGAATGGCTATTTAATAATTTGAGCAGTTCTAAAACAGTGTGGAATGTTTTGGGTAACCAGACTTATATGGGACGACTGGCAGCAACACTGCTTGGGCAGGAGCTAGCTTTACTTACAGTTGATTCATGGGATGGTTTTCAATATGAGCGCCGGCAATTAGCAGAGTTTATTCGAAATTATAATGTTGATAATTTCGTTGTACTCACAGGAGACTTACACTGTAATATATCTTCATATTTAAAAGTTGATTATGAAAAATCGCTCAATACAGGATTAGATAATAATCTCGTAGGTGTTGAGTTCATGACACCATCTGTCACATCGACAACATTTTTAGATGGTATAGAGCAACATCTTAAGTATAAAGTTAAAAAACCAGAATTACTTCGTTTATTTAGCGAAGGTGCAGTACGTATCAATAATCCACATATTAAAACTTTCAATGCGAATGATCATGGTTATGCGACATTAGAGTTTTTCCATGATCATTGTGAGTGGGTTGTATATGGTGTTAGCAAGGAGACCTCTGGACATGGTTTAACTAAACGCCCTATTTCACATGTGCATAAATATACTGAGCTACCTTGGCTATTCAAAAAATCCACTCGGAATATCAACTAATTTAGCTTTTGTTTAACCATAAAAAAGGCTGCCAGTAGCAGCCTTTTTAATTTAACTATCAATCAGACTTTTATTCTATGGGTCTAATACCAATACCATGACGAATTTTTTGTAAAAACGGCTTCGCTTCAGCTCGCGCTTTTTCTGCACCAGCTTTTAGTATTGTTTCTACATACTGAGGGTCTTCCATAAGTGCATCATAGAGCTCTCTTGGCCCTTGTAATTGTTCATTGAGGTATTCAAATAACGTTTGTTTTAACTCACCCCATCCAGCACCGTTATAATACTGCTGGCGCTTTTCTTCAATTTCACTGGGTGCCGCAAATGCAGAAAAAATCTGAAACAGTGTACAGGTGTCTGGGTCTTTTGGTTCACCTGGCTCAAGACAGTTCGTTTTAATTTTCATTATGAGCTTACGCAACTTTTTCTCTGGAGCGAAAAGAGGAATCACATTATCGTAACTTTTACTCATTTTTCGTCCATCCAACCCATTTAAGACGGCCGTATTTTCATCGACAACGGCCTCAGGCAAGGCAAACTTCACCTTATAATGATGGTTCATACGTGCGGCAATATCCCGTGCCATTTCCAAATGCTGAATCTGGTCTCTACCAACAGGTACTTTGTGCGCATTGAACATCAAAATATCCGCCGCCATCAATACAGGATAAGAGAATAACCCCATTGTGATTCCTTTATCAGGATCAGCTTCTTCATCATCGATGTTTTGTTGAACAGCGGCTTTATAGGCATGCGCTCTGTTCATCAGACCCTTTGCTGTCATGCAGTTCAAGATCCAGCACAACTCAGTGATTTCTGGGATATCAGACTGCCGGTAAAAAGTAACACGATCAACATCAAGACCCAGTGCCAGCCAAGTAGCTGCAATTTCACGAGTAGACTGATGAACTCTGATGGGATCTCGGGTTTTAATAATCGAGTGATAGTCCGCTAAGAAGAAAAATGACTCTACATTTTCTTTACGGCTATCTTCTATTGCAGGACGAATCGCTCCCACATAATTACCCAAATGTGGTGTCCCTGAGGTCGTAATACCAGTTAAAACACGGGTCTTTTTCATAACATATTCTTTTTGCTGAAACCTGCTGGAAATAATTCTTTTTATTCAGGTGGGAAATTATACCTAAACTAGAAAAGATATATGAGGTCTACAATGAAAACTCGTAGATTTCTTAGAAGTGTAAATGGCCTCAAGGCCACCAAAAGAAAGGGATTTTAATCATTATTTACGTACGATAGGTAGTTTCCACAAACAATTGGGTACATGTACGAATTTGTTGTTTGACTTGATTATCTATACTTATACCCAGTTAAGTTACTCGCTTGACTCCTAATTGGTACACTTTCATTGCCCTGATCCCCTCCAAATCGGTCAGGGCTGTTTTTTTATATTCGCGAACTATAACTACAATTCCCTGGCAGGTCTAGTCTTTTTTCTTCCTCTCGCCAATCTAACCAACCAGTCCAGTTTCTAACTAATTGTAAATTAACACTATTTTCTAAAAATTATCAGTAAATTAGTTAAAGCTTATCAGAAATATTCTTTAACTTAATAAAGTGATCAACTTCACTAAACATTGAAGCTGATCAGTATCAGTTTCTCAGACTTATAATATTGAACGATCAAATTCCCACGCACCCTCATTAAAACAAGCAATAGCTGGTCGCTGTAACTGCTGAACCTGGCCAGTATCACCTATCGTTTCAACAGTAATGCTGTAATTACGACAGTTAAGCCCTTCACTATTTTGGTATTTGCTCCCAGCAGTAAATCCCATAGTTCCCAGGCTCTCATTTTTCCATTGTCGGTATTCACCATCCTTGAAGCTATTAAAGGCATCTTGAATACTTTGCTCTTCAAGTTTCGATATTGTGGTTAGATCAATCTCACTGTCATAACTCCATAGGGTCCATTTAACAATGTGCGTTCGATCATAACTCCAAATATCTTGTACCTGGTTTACAGCCTCAGGCTGGTTTGTTGCTGTCTCGGCATTATCTTTAGGCTTTACTTGAGTGCCAGTCTGACAACCTGCCAACAACACTGTAATGACAGCAGTATAGATGGCATAACTCAGTTTCATAACATTGATTCCCCAAACATGGTCAAAATACCCAACACGTTTCCCACCCATAGCTGTTCAAACTTCAGCAATCACTGGGTATATACCCTTCACTTCGGGTATAACTAAAAAAGAAAGGTACTAAAAACATAGACCACTAATTACATAGTTTGTCACAAAGCAACAGCTTATGCTCGACTATGGTCGACAATCAAGTGTAAATTAGGAGGAGAGCACTCTCTTGAAGTAGTTTTATCAAAACTAGCACCTAAATAGGCCACTTTGTACACAACACTCACATTACAAGCAGCCTCTTATCGACCCAACCAACTTACTGGATGCCCGATGTTGAGTAAAAAGCTAGGTAAGTTCTATTAAACTGCGCTCTTCTTCAACCTCCTTTGGGGGGCAATGGAAGCTACTATGGACTTTATCATCTCGAATGGATTCTAAATGAACATCAAACCCCCACAAGTTATGTACATGCTTCAGCATTTCCGCCGTTGTTTTGCCCAAGGGACGATGATGGTGCTGATAATGCCTTAATGTTAGAGAACGGTCTCCTCTTACATTTACATTATAAACTTGGATATTGGGCTCGCGATTACCAATATTATACTGTGATGCCATAGCTTCACGAACCAAGCGATAGCCCTCATCATCATGAATAGCTGAAACTTCAAGGTAAGGCAGATTTTCATCATCAGTAATGGCAAATAGCTTCAAATCACGCATAATTTTTGGCGATAAAAATTGCAGAATAAAGCTTTCATCTTTGAAATTCTCCATGGCAAACTTCAAAGTCTCTAACCAGTTTGATCCGGCAATATCAGGAAACCAGCGTTTATCTTCTTTGGTTGGGTTTTCGCAAATACGCTTAATATCCATCATCATATGAAAACCCAGTGTATATGGGTTAATACCACTATAACGAGGATCATCAAACGCTGGCTGGAAGACAACATTTGAGTGTGAGTGCAACATCTCCATGATAAAACCATCTGTTACGAGACCTTCATCGTACAGATGGTTGAGCAAAGTATAGTGCCAAAAACAGGCCCATCCTTCATTCATAACTTGTGTTTGACGCTGTGGATAAAAGTACTGGGCCACTTTACGAACAATACGAATCATTTCCCGTTGCCAGGTTTCCAGCAAAGGTGCATTCTTTTCAAAAAAGTATAAAATATTTTCTTCAGGATCTTCAGGGAATTTCTTTTCTTCTATGCTTTTATCTTTATCTAAATTTTTTGGGATAGTATTCCATAGTTCATTAATTTGTCTTTGACGATATTCTTCCCGCTCAATTTGCCGTGCTTTTTCTTCTTCAGTGGATATAGGTGCAGGTCTTTTATAACGGTTAACGCCATAATTCATCAATGCATGGCATGAATCTAATAAGTCTTCTACCGCATCTATTCCGTATTTTTCCTCACACTGTGCAATATAATTTTTAGCAAAGAGCAGATAATCGACAATTGATGTCGCATCCGTCCAGGTTTTAAATAAATAATTTCCTTTGAAAAATGAATTATGACCATAACAAGCGTGAGCAATTACTAACGCTTGCATCGTCATAGTATTTTCTTCCATCAGGTAGGCAATACATGGACTTGAATTTATAACTATTTCATAAGCCAACCCCATGTGCCCACGCTGGTAGTTTTGTAGTGTATGTAAGAAATGTTTACCAAAAGACCAGTGAGAGTACATCAGAGGCATACCTGTAGAAGCATAAGCATCCATCATTTGCTCAGAGCTAATGATCTCAATTTGGTTTGGGTAAGTGTCTAAACCATAATGCTCAGCAACCCTGCCAATTTCTTTGTCATACAGCTCAATTTGTTCAAACGTCCATTCTGACCCTGTAGAAATAGGCTGCTTTTTTTTCATGCTTCCTTCCTTTCAAATAATCGACGGAAGACAGGATAAATATCACTGACCGTCTTAATTTGCTGCATAGCAAACGTTTCGTGAAAGGCTTCATAAACTGCTTCATACTCTCGCCATAAGTTTTGATGGTGTCTATCAGTTATTTCTACATAAGCGAAATACTGCACTAAAGGCATAATTCCATTAACGAGAATATTACTGCATATACTTGAGTCACCCTCCCAATTATCACCATCAGATGCCTGGGCTATATAAATATTCCACTGAGCAGGAGAGTAGCGCTCCCTAATGATATCTCTTGACAATTCAAGCGCACTGGAAACAATCGTCCCACCAGTTTCCCTTGAATAAAAAAAGTCATTTTCATCAACTTCTTTTGCTGATGTATGATGCCGAATAAAAACTACTTCAATCTCTTTATAGGTTCTACATAAGAACAAATATAACAAAATAAAAAAGCGCTTAGCGATATCTTTTATTTCTTGAGTCATTGAGCCAGAAACATCCATTACACAAAACATAACCGCCTTTGTGCTAGGAACGGGGGTTTTAATGAAGTTGTTATACTTCAAGTCAAACTCATCAATAAAAGGCAAACGTTTCAGCTTTGCATTGAGTTCTTTAATGC
Organism: Zooshikella ganghwensis DSM 15267; assembly: GCF_000428585.1. GTDB lineage: Bacteria > Pseudomonadota > Gammaproteobacteria > Pseudomonadales > Zooshikellaceae > Zooshikella > Zooshikella ganghwensis. The sequence continues at coordinate 12,577 of NZ_AUAF01000017.1, forward strand.
GCTCCCTTAAAAACTCAACTCGCTCTTGATCTGCTTCTTCCGGACTGACTTCCATTTCTCTGAGTTCACGTTTTAACTGCCTGATTTCTCTGCGTTCAGAGCCACTAAGTGCAATTCGTCTAGCATGAGCACTACGCAAAGAACGAATAATATTTAATTTTTCAGGCGTGCCTTTACTTGAAAAACCTGCCAGTCTGAATTTGTATGCAATCGTCTCTTTTAACTGCTTCTTGACTAAATTTGGAAGCTCGAGGTCTTCGAACATATACTCAAGAAACTCTTCATGATTGATCTGAAAGGTGAATTCATCCATGCCTTCACCTTGGTTACTGGCTTTACCACTCCCAGGACCCTGACCTGCTCCAGCTTCTGGACGTCTAATCTTGTCACCCTTTACAAACTCTTTATTACCAGGGTGAACAATATTGTTAAAACCACCACGACCATGTTGAAAGTTTGGCTCTGACAGATCTTTATTAGGAATGGTAATCTGACTACCGCTTTCGATATCAGTAATACTGCGCTTGTTGACAGCATCTGCTACTGCACGTTTGATATGCTTTTTGTAACGCCTTAAAAAACGCTGTCGGTTTACCGTACTTTTATTTTTTCCATTTAAACGTCTGTCAATAATATGAGTCATGGCGGCACCCGTAATGGTCTAATTTTATTGTGATTTCCTTACCCGGATATACCACTCACACAACAGCCTTACTTGCTTCTCAGTATAACCACGCTCAATCATACGCTTGACAAACTCTCCATGTTTACGCTGGTCTTCATTAGATGCTTTCGCATTGAAAGAAATAACAGGTAGTAGGTCTTCTGTATTTGAGAACATCTTTTTCTCAATAACAGTACGCATTTTTTCATAGCTAAGCCATGAAGGATTTTTACCTTTGTTATTCGCTCTAGCACGAAGCACAAAGTTGACAATTTCATTACGAAAATCTTTCGGATTAGCAATACTCGCAGGTTTTTCAATTTTCTCTAGTTCGTCATTGATAGCACCCCGATCCAAAATATCGCCAGTTTCTGGGTCACGATATTCTTGGTCCTGAATCCAGAAGTCCGCATAAGTTACATAGCGATCAAAGATGTTTTGACCATATTCACTGTAAGACTCAAGATAGGCGGTCTGGATTTCTTTACTGAGGAAATCAATATATTTAGGTGCCAGGAACTCTTTAATAAAACGTAAGTAACGTTCATGCACCTCAGGTGGATATTGCTGCTGTTCAATCTGCTGTTCTAATACATACAACAGGTGTACTGGGTTAGCGGCAACTTCACTAGGATCAAAGTTAAAGACTTTGGACAAAATTTTAAATGCAAAACGTGTTGATAACCCTTCCATACCTTCATCAACACCCGCTGCATCTTTATATTCTTGCAACGACTTCGCATTAGGGTCAGTGTCTTTTAAATTTTGCCCATCATAAACTCGCATTTTAGAGAAAATATTCGAATTTTCAGGCTCTTTTAGACGAGACAATACAGAAAATTGTGCAAGCATCCTTAGTGTATCAGGTGCACAAGGCGCTTCACGCAGAGAACTGTGTAGTAATAATTTTTCGTAAATTTTGATTTCTTCTTTGACGCGTAAACAATAAGGTACTTTAACGATATACACCCGGTCGATAAATGCCTCATTCGTCTTATTGTTTTTAAAACTTTGCCACTCTGACTCGTTCGAGTGCGCAAGTATTATTCCTTCGAAAGGAATACTACCCATACCTTCTGTACTATTATAATTTCCCTCTTGGGTTGCAGTGAGTAAAGGGTGAAGCACTTTAATTGGTGCCTTAAACATTTCCACAAATTCTAGCAAGCCTTGGTTAGACCGACATAACCCACCTGAGAAGCTATATGCATCAGGATCATTTTGTGCGTATTCTTCTAACTGTCGAATATCGACTTTCCCGACAAGGCTTGAAATATCCTGGTTATTTTCATCACCAGGTTCTGTTTTTGCAATAGCGACTTGGTGTGCTAAAGATGGATAAAGCCTTATCACTCTGAATTTAGAAATATCTCCGCCATATTCTTTCAAACGTTTAACAGCCCATGGGGACATAGTTCCTTTTATATAGCGCTTTGGAATACCATACTCTTCTTCTAATATTTCTCCATCTTCATCAGGATTAAATAGACCCAAAGGTGACTCAAATACTGGTGAACCTTTAATGGCATAAAAAGGTACTTTTTCCATTAAACGTTTGAGTTTTTCTGCAAGTGATGACTTACCTCCACCGACAGGACCTAATAAATATAAAATCTGTTTCTTTTCTTCCAAGCCTTGCGCAGCATGTTTAAAATAAGAAACTATTTGTTCAATTGATTCTTCCATGCCATAAAACTCTTCAAAGGCAGGGTATTTTTTTATTAACTTATTAGAAAAAATTCGACTTAACCTTGAATCAAATGACGTATCAACTAATTCAGGTTCTCCAATCGCATTTAACATACGTTCGGCAGCATTTGCATACGCCATTGGATCCTTTTTACAAAGTTCGAGATATTCATGTAATGAGATCTCTTCCTGCTGGGTATTGATATACCTGCTTTTTACAGTATCAAAAATATCCATTGCACTCACCCACTGAAACCCTACTGATTAGAAATGACCTAGCTTCTCAACCCGTTAGACTAGTTTTTTAAAGAAATGTTGTTTTTAAATTAAGTATATATGTTTTTCGATTTTTCAGGACTCAAGATGCATTTTAATTGCATGCAGAAATCGCGCCGCTTCTCCCCCAGTAACTGCGCGGTGATCGAATGTTAAGGAAAGGGGTATAATTTTATGAATACTAACTTGATCGGCTACAACAATAGGCTCACGCCGAATTTTACCTGTTCCCAAAATACACACGGTTGGAGGAACAACTATAGGACTTGCATACCGTCCTGCAATGGTGCCAAAGTTGCTAAGAGTTAGTGTAGCACCTTGTAGCTCAGATGGAGGGATTGTTCTTGCTTTAACATCAGCACGTAATCGATTTAAACCTTCTCGTAAGTCTTCACGGGACCGACCTGTAATATTCCTTAACACTGGTACAAAAAGTCCTTTTTCAGTGTCTACAGCCACACCTAAATCAATATGTTTATGGAGTACACGAGTCATCCGAACCCCATCAAACCAAGCATTTAAGCCAGGTTCAGCCTCACATGCATGACCAATTGCTGAAACCAAACGAATGGTTATATCTTCCTTTTCTTGCCAATGTTCAATGTCGGCATCGTCAAAAATTGTGACAGGTACAACCTCTTGATCTGCTTTGGCCATATTAATAGCCATCTGCCGCCTGACACCACGCACTGGCTCGCCACCAATAGCGGTTGAAGCTGCTGCTGTCTCAACATCCGCAGAAAGAATTTGCTGGTTTGGCCCTGTGCCGGTTACTTGGCGTAAATCCACCCCCATTTTTTTGGCTAATGCGCGAATAGCAGGGGCTGCCTTTGGGGTTTGTTCAGCGCGAGACTCGGGTGGAGCACCGATAAAAAACTGTTCTTCCTCATCATCTTGTTTAATGGCTTGCTCGATTTTACCAACGACTGTGCCTGTGTCTTCGTCTTCTACGTTGGCGAACTCAACCAAAGGTTCTCCGGTATGAACCACATCCCCTTCTTTTGCAAAGAGTTTTGCAATTTGCCCCGTTTGTGGCGAGGGTACTTCAACAATAGCTTTGGCAGTTTCTACTGATACAAGTGGCTGGTCCTCCTCAACTGTGTCACCAGGCTTAACATGCCAGGTGACAATCTCAGCTTCAGGAATCCCCTCGCCTAAATCTGGTAGTTTAAAAAATTTCATGCTTGCTCCATGCTTTGTTCAACAGCAGAAATAATGCGCTCAGTCGTTGGAATGTAATGCTTTTCCATTTGGTAGTAGGGCATTGTGATGTCGTAACCTGTCACACGCTTAACAGGCCCAAGTAAGTCAAAAAAAGCCTGTTCATGGAGTTGCGATACAATCTCAGCGCCCACCCCAAAGCTTCTAGCGGCCTCATGAATAACAACACAACGACCTGTTTTTTTGACCGAGTAAAGAATAGTCTCGATATCCAACGGCTTAATGCAGGCCACATCAATCACCTCAGCAGAAATATCCCTTTCAGCTAGCTGCTTAGCCGCCTGCATGGTTTCTAATATTGAGGCACCCCAACTAACTAAGGTTATGTCGGTTCCCTGACGTAAGGTAAAGCAGGTGTCCAGAGGTAAAGACTGACCATCATCAGGCACCACTTGCTTTGTTGCCCGATAAATCCGTTTTGGCTCCATAAAAATGACCGGATCCGGATTTTCTATAGCCGCTAACAGTAAGCCATAAGCTCGACGTGGCGAAGAGGGAATCACCACCCTTAAACCAGGTATATGGGCGAACAATGCTTCTGTACTCTCAGAGTGGTGTTCGGGCGCATGAATGCCACCACCAAAGGGAACTCTCACCACCAACGGGCAGGTTAATCGGCCGCGGGTGCGGTTCCGCATTCTGGCTGCATGTGATACCAGCTGTTCCATAGCTGCGTAAATAAAACCAAGAAACTGAATTTCAGCGACAGGCTTTAAACCTTGTGTTGCCATGCCAATGCTGACACCTGCAATCAATGCTTCAGCCAAAGGGGTATCCATTACACGTTTAATACCAAAACGCTCTCTCAAGCCAACTGTTGCCCGAAATACGCCCCCATTAACCGCAACATCTTCTCCTAACACCACCACATCTTCATCTTTGCTCATGGCGAAATGAAGTGCCTGATTTACAGCTTCTACCAACGTTATGCGATTCTGCTCAGTCATGTTTCCCCCCCTGTACTGCCTTTCCTTGTAATTGATTTGCCATATCAGCATCACTGAGCTGTTCTGCTAAATCCGCAGGGAGTTGTTCATAGTGGTAAAAGAAGAGGTCATCTAAGGACTGTTGTGGGGTTTGCAAGTACTCATCAACCGCTTGCTGTACTTGGTCAGCCGCTTGGGCCTGCAAGCGCTGCTCTTTGCTTTCATCCCACTCCCCCCGCTGATGAAGATAGTGCTGCAGGCGCTTAATGGGCTCTCTCTGCCAGGCCTCTCGCAGCTCTTCATTTGTTCTATAACGTGTTGCATCATCTGCCGTAGTATGATCACTCAATCGATAGCTTATTGCCTCTATGACTGTAGCACCTTTATGAAGCCTTGCTTTCAGCAAAGCCTCAGATATTACTTCATGAAGTGCAATAACATCGTTGCCATCCACTTGCAGAGCAGGAATACCTGCACCTATTCCTTTTTGAGCAAGAGTTGGTGCTCCACACTGTATCTTTCGGGGAACCGATATTGCCCACTGGTTGTTATTGATAAGAAACACCACGGGTAACTGCCATACTCCTGCTAAGTTGATGGCTTCAAGAAAGTCACCTTTTGAGGTAGCACCATCTCCACAGGTACAAAGCACAGCACGCTGTTCACCTCGAATTTTAATTGCCGCAGCCACACCTGCAGCATGAGAAACCTGTGTCGCTATAGGCACACAGTAAGGTAAGTCTTTACCTACCTCAGGGTTAGTGCTGCCTCGTTCATCCCCCCCCCAATATCGATAAACATCTGCCTGTTTCATTCCACGCATAACCATTGCAGTATGATCACGGTAGTAAGGAACAAAGACATCTTCTTTGTTAAGTACTGAACCAATAACCACGTTAATAGCTTCCTGGCCCAATATTGAAGGATAAGTACCTAACTTACCGGTCCTTTGTAAACTAATTGCCTTTTGGTCTGCGTGACGAGCCATTACCATTTCACGATAGTAGTGCAGAAGCTGTTTAGGCTGTTCTGCCCACTGAGGTAACGGCTGTGTTAACTCGCCTTTGTCATTTAAGTACTGCACATATTCAATGGCACATGCCGGGTTTCGCTTCATAAGCCAGCCCTCTTGTTATAATTAGGAGCTAATGATCTGTGGGTAACGGACCATTAGCCTTCAGCCCATTGAGCAAACGGGTAAATTACTCTTGGGTATATGCTGTTTATTAATAGCTGCGATACAATTATTAAACTTTGATTTCATAAAAAAATTAAATTTATAGCTATTCAAAGTAAATAACTTAGTTGCAACTTTACTTTAATCAATTACACCTACCAAAATATAAACTCGAAGACTCTAAACACACGAAAGTTACAACTATCGTCGGGATAATCCACCTAAGTAATAAGTAAAATAAATAATAAAGATATGTTAATTCTATATTGCTATTTTTGACTAGGAGCTTAATGTTTTAGATTATTTTTTGGAAAGAATATTTGGTTAAGGATAGAATTTTGAAAAGAAAAAGTTAAAGTTAAATTTTGATGAACTATTTTTATAATACTGATGACAGGATTTTCGTTATATGGCTCTTACCCACTCACAAAGACATCGTCGAGAAGGACACCCAGTCACAGTTGAGAATGCTGACACTGGAGAGTATTTAGGCAGAATTCTAGACTTAAACATTGACCACTTTATGGTTTTGACTGATCACCAATTACAGCCCAAACAAACGATAAATCTGATTCTTCACATTCCTGAACCCACACTTTCACATGATACAGTCAGCTTAAAGGCAGAGTGCATGTGGTGCCAAAATTCAAATTTTGCCAGTAAATTTGGCGCCGGTTTTCACATTGAGCAGATTGATGATCAAAACTCAAAAACACTGGATAGTTATATCAACGGCTACTAGCTAAAGTGTATGAGCTCTAATCCCATAGATTTAATATGGTTTTAACAATACTGATTCAGCTTTAATCTTGGAAATTTACCTCATAACGCATCACCTAATCATCATAAACAGGTATTATTAAGGTTTCTTTTACTTCTTCCATGACAATGTAGCTTTTAGACTCCCTCACACCAGGTAACTTCAATAAAATATCACCCAGCAGTTTACGATACGATGCCATTTCTGAAATTCTGGCTTTAATTAAGTAATCGTAATCACCTGAAACTAAATGACACTCTAAAACATGGGGCAACTTGACTACAGCCCGTCGAAATTCATCAAATATATCAGCCGATTTTGAGTAAAGACTAATCTCGACAAAGACCAGTAGCCCTGCTTGTAACAGCTGGGGATTTACTTTAGCAGCATACCCTTGAATAAAGCCTTCTCGTTCTAAACGCTTCACTCTTTCCATACAAGGTGTTGTACTTAAGCCAACCTGTTCAGCCAGGTCAACATAAGAAATGCGTCCATCTTGTTGCAATATTTTAAGTATTTTTCTATCAATGCGATCGATCTGTTTTGTTGTTTCTTTCTTGTTACGCATTCTGTTTTAACTTTCACTCACCAGGAAGGAGACAGTCGCCTCCAAAGTTAATATGCTCTGCTCATCACGCGATGACTCACTTCCCGTCTCTAAAAAGAGGGTGTCGCAAAAGCTGGAAAGCTACCATCACTGGACCCTATTATACTCATAACAAAAGGTTTGAACTGATGTTTGTTGAAGCCTTATGGCAGGCCATTACAACAGCTACACATTTATAGTGACTAATACCCCCATAGGGTTTCCTATCAACACAAAACCGATTAATGTATTGCCTTTAACCTGTAAAACAGTGAAGTAGCATGACTCGCCCAATCCGCGCCACTATAGACCTTAATGCTTTGAAAGCTAATTACCTTTATGCAAAACAGATGTCGGGCTATAACGCTCAGGCACTTGCTGTGGTTAAGGCTGATGCTTATGGGCATGGTGCGATTGCAACAGCAAAAGCCCTGGAAGAAGAAGCTGATGGTTTTGCTGTGGCCAGCATCGAAGAAGCACTCCAATTACGACAGGCGAACATAAAAGCGCCCATTATCCTGCTAGAAGGCTTTTTTTCTGCTGAAGAGCTTGATGCTATTAATCACCATGACTTGCAGCCATTAATCCACTCTAATAAGCAAATTGAAATACTGCGCAAACACCCCCCAAAAACGCCATTTACAGTATGGCTAAAACTCGATACAGGTATGCACCGTTTAGGGTTTTCACCTGATCAATTCATAGCACGTTATTCAGAACTCACACAGCTGCCTTATATTGAACATGTCATTTGTACATCACATTTTGCGTGTGCAGATGAGCCTGATCACCCCCTGAATAAAAAACAGCTTGACTGTTTTTCTCAAGCGCTAAAAACATTAGGTAGTCCACCCGCCAGCTTAGCTAACTCACCCGCCATACTGGCTATGCCTGAAAGTCACTACCAATGGTTAAGACCAGGTATTATGTTGTATGGCTCATCACCTTTTGCACATAACCACAACCAGGCCGCCGCCCTCAAGCCAGTTATGACACTCACTGCGGAGTTGATTGCGATTAAGCATTTAGCTGCAGGCGAAACTATTGGCTATGGAGCAACATATAACGTTAGCAAACCTTTACTGATGGGAGTTGTGAGTATTGGCTATGGCGATGGTTATCCTCGTTATATTAGTGAAGGTACACCTGTGGTCATTAATGGCATACGCTGCCCCATTGTCGGGCGTGTCTCCATGGATATGATCACGGTTGATCTCAGTAACTATCCTCAAGCGCGCATTGGAGACTCAGTTGAGTTATGGGGAAGTCAATTATCGGTGAATGAAGTCGCCACATATGCAAACACTATCAGTTATGAGCTACTCACAAAGATTACTCAACGAGTACCCCGCCACTATATTTGGTAGCCAAAAATAGTGTAAGCAAAACACAAGCGACCAATACATTAATGTTCATGTAGAGCTATAGTGAAGCGTATCGTTTGCAGCTTCTGACTCATAACTCAGCAAGGGTGCAGCATGAGATGGAAACTGCTGTAGAGAACAAAAATCATAAAATATTCCCCTAATAAGGGTACACATACACATCAGCAAATAGATTCTTATGAGTATACAAACCGTTAATCCTTTCTCTAACGAAGTCATCGCTACATACCCATTGCTGCAACCTAATGAGTTGGAAACAAAGCTGCAATTGGCAGAACAGACCTTTCGCTTATGGTCAAAACGAAGCATCTGCCAACGTGCCACACCAATGCGTGCGCTATGTGAACAACTCAAACACCGTAAAAAAACGCTGGCTACCATGATTACAGAGGAAATGGGCAAGTTACACCATGAAGCACTGGCCGAAGTGGAGAAGTGTGCCTGGGTATGCGAGCACTATGCTGATCATGCAGAAAGTTACCTTGCCCCCCAAGTCATTAGTACAGAAGCCAAGCGTAGTTATATTTGCTATCAACCGTTAGGTCCCCTATTGGCCATCATGCCCTGGAACTATCCTTTTTGGCAGGTATTTCGTGCCCTAGCACCTAATTTGATGGCAGGTAATACACTATTGTTAAAGCACGCCTCCAATGTCCCTCAGTGCTCTCAGGCCATTGAGCACCTTGTGCAGGAAGCCGGTTTTCCTGATGGCTGTTTACAATCACTACTCATAGACGCAAAAGCAGCCAATGAATTAATTACAGATCAACGCATACGAGGCGTCACATTAACTGGCAGTGAGTTTGCTGGGAGAAGTGTTGGCTCACTCGCAGGCCAGTACTTAAAGCAATCTGTGCTTGAGCTAGGAGGGTCAGATCCATTTATAGTTTGTGATGATGCTAATTTACAGCAAACTGTTGATGCCGCAGTGACCTCTCGCTGTATGAATGCTGGTCAAACCTGTATTGCTGCCAAGCGTTTTTTTGTAACACCGGCCATAGCAGATGACTTCATCCAAGGTCTCATCAATCGTATGCAAATGCTGATGATTGGTGACCCAAATGATGATCAGACAACCTTAGCCCCCTTGGCTAGAACTGATCTAAGGAATGATCTGCACAACCAGGTGCTCTGCGCCCTCGATCAAGGTGCAAAAAATATCATTGGTTGTCACATTCCTGACCGCGATGGAAACTTTTATTTGCCTTCAATACTGGATAACGTCAGCCCTGATATGGGTGCATTTCAGGAGGAACTTTTTGGGCCTGTAGCCAGTATTATTCGGGTAAGAAATACTGATGAAGCCATTCGGCTTGCGAATCAAAGTCACTATGGATTAGGGGCAAGTATTTGGAGCAAAGACATTAATAAAGCGGAAGAGATAGCTTTACAGATAGAAGCAGGCTCATGTTTTATTAATAGCTTTGTAAAAAGCCACTGTGCACTGCCCTTTGGCGGTATCAAAAACTCAGGTTATGGACGAGAGCTAGGTGTACCAGGCATACAAGCGTTTACCAATATCAAAACCGTTTGGGTTCAATAATATCACTAAAAATCTGGCTCATTAGCAAAGTGTTAGCTGTTTAAAATCAGCATATTAAACGCTAACACCTCAAACTAAATAACACGACATAAGTGAAAGTCCTTGATTACTGCTAATCTCATAAAAAAGCGTTTTATGGAGATTAGCGCTTATGTTTAAAAGCGTCATTTCAGAGCTGTTTGCCAAGTCCCCATTTGGCCCTATGCAACAGCATATGGACATTGTATTGTCCTGCGTTAATTTACTCACGCCATTTTTCCAGAGCGTAATGGCAAGAGACTGGGAAAAAGCCGAAAGCTTCGAGCAGCAAATGATTAACCTGGAGCACGAAGCGGACCTCTTAAAGCGAGAAATTTTATCGCGTTTGCCCTCAGGTATTTTAACCCCCGTTCCTCGAGAGATTTTATGCAATCTTATTTATCAACAAGATGCTGCCGCGAACACAGCGGACGATATTGTTGGCCGTATAACGGCCAGGCAAGTGAATATCCCCAGTACATTACAACCCTCAATAACAAGCCTGCTGAATTTGTGTATTGAAGCCGTCAAACTAACCCACCAAAGTGTGTCAGAATTAGATGAACTATTAGAGCTTGGATTTCGAGGCAAGGAATCGATACTTGTCCAAAAAATCATTGATTCATTAGAGACACATGAAGATAAAATTCGCTCACAAGTTAGAAGCTCACGTCGTATGACTCACAACTTAGAACATGAGCTTTCAGCGTTAGATGCTATTACTTTATATCAAATGATTGACCGACTAGACGAGTTAGCCCGCACTGCCAGAAATATCGCCATGTGTTTGGAGGTCATGTTAGTTAAGTTATAGACTTAAAAAAGATATTATCCCTGGAATGAAAACCATGTGGTTTTTATTTCAGTATATTTATCAAACGCATGTAAAGATTTATCTCGGCCAATTCCAGACTGTTTATACCCACCAAAAGGTGCTGTCATATCGCCACCAAAATAATGATTAATCCAAACTGAACCAGCCTTTAATTGTTTAGCAACAAGATGCGCTTTATTTAAATCACTAGTCCATATGCCTGCTGCTAGACCATACTGGCTATCGTTAGCCTGGTTGACCGCCTCATTACTGTCTGTAAATGTTATTGCCGCTAACACCGGTCCAAATATTTCATCTTGCGCTACACGCATTGTGTTTTCAACATTACCAAACAGCGCTGGCTGTATAAAAAAACCACCCAACTCTTGTCGTACTCTTTGACCACCTTGTAAAAGTTCAGCGCCTTCTTTTTCGCCTAATTCAATATATTGTTGAATTTTTTTCAGCTGCTGGGCATCAACAATAGCGCCAAGTGTTACTTCAGGATCAAGTGGATTACCTGGTTGCCATTTATTCATTGCCTTTCTAACAAGCGACAAAAACTCTTTAGTTATAGATTTTTCCACAAATAGCCTTGAACCTGCGGTGCATACTTCTCCTTGATTAAAGCAAATAGCACTCGCTGCAGCCTCAGCGGCGTAGGCTAAATCTGGCGAATCAGCAAATACAATATTGGGGCTTTTACCTCCAGCTTCTAACCATACTCTTTTCATATTTGACTGCCCAGCATACATTAATAGCTGTTTGGCTACCGTGGTGGACCCTGTGAATGCTAGAGCATCAACATGAGGATGAAGAGCCAGTGCCTTGCCCACTGTATGTCCATAACCAGGCAATACATGAAATACGCCTGGTGGGAAATCAGCTTCGGCAACTAACTCTGCCAGTTTGATGGCTGTAAGAGGTGACTTTTCAGAAGGTTTTAAAATAACACTATTGCCTGCCGCTAAAGCAGGGGCTATTTTCCAGCAGGCCATAAGCAATGGAAAATTCCAGGGAACAATTGCGGTGACTACACCTATAGGTTCACGGGTAATAAGACCTAACTGATTTTCTGCAGTTGGTGCAATTTCACCATATATTTTATCAATAGCTTCTGCATACCAACGGATAGAGTTTGCAGCAGAAGGAATATCCAGCAGTCGGCTATCTTTTATCGGCTTACCCATATCAAGCGTTTCAAGCAACGCTAATGAATCAGCATGTTTATCAATTAAGTCAGCGAGTTTTAATAAGCTCTTTTTACGTTGCTGTGGTGATTGACGGCTCCAGTATCCTTGTTGAAATACTTTAGATGCACTGGTTACCGCATTATGTACATCAGCCACATCACATAATGCTACTTCAGACAATAGCTGGTTATTCGCAGGGTTTATACAGGAAAAGGTTTGCTTACTTTGGGAGCAAACAAATTCACCACCAATATAAGCTTGATTAGGAATACTCAGTTGCTCAACAGCCTGCTCCCACATTGCTTTTGTACCCAATTCCATCGGTCTTCTCCTTATAAAAATATCTCCTGCAACCATAGCATCACAATAAAGGAGATATTCTTACTATATGGAAGAAAAAAGCGCTGTTGGCAAAGACTCAACATCACTGCTTAGGGCCTAGATTAGCGCTTTTACCGTTATAACAGTGATATTCATATAGTGTTAACAGGCCCTAGGAGACAGTTACCGCATTTATCGCCATAGGCTCAGAAAAAACAGTAAATGCTTCATCAATAGGTAAAATACTTAAAGCACTAAATCCAAGTTGAAATAAATAAGGCTTTAATTGAGTCACTGATGTGGTATTAGCAGTAAACATTGCCTGATAAATACCCGCGTGTTCTGGCTTAAGCTTTTTTTGCTGTTCCAGTAGTGTTCTGACACGACGCGCGATGGCTGAGCCTGAATCAACCCAATGAATAGATGGAGAAATTTGTTGTAATTCACTCAATAATAGTGGGAAGTGAGTGCAACCCAATACAATTGTATCAGGACGAACAGGTGCTTGTTCGAATGGTAACAATTCCTGTTTGAGACGACTCAAATCAACTGTTTGGCTCCGCAACTTGGCTTCTGCTAAATCAACCAATACACGGGAGCCAACTTTAATAACATCGCAGTGTTTAGCAAAACGAATAATTAAGTCATCAGTGTAGACTCTGGTCACGGTACCAGGTGTTGCCAGCAGCCCAATCACACCATTGTTAGTCACCTGAGCAGCCGTTTTAATGGCAGGTACAACCCCTACGACAGGTATTGAGAAATGAGCACGAAGCACAGGTAATACCACTGTACTTGCGGTATTACAGGCAACAACAACCATATCTGGCTGATGATATTGAACAAGGGTATCCAAACATGCTTTTACGCGGGTTTTCAAATAGCGCTCGCTTTTATCCCCATAAGGATAAGCAGCATTATCTGAAGCATAAACAACAGAGACTTCAGGCATTAATCGTACAAGCTCACTGAAAATACTGAGTCCACCAACACCTGAATCAAAAATTACAACTTTAGCCACAGATACAACTGACCCTAACAAAGATGAACTAGATGCCTGAAGTCACATACTTGAGTGATTAGCCACTCATGTGCCTCCTGCTATTTTTTAAGCAAGCATTTTAGCGTGAGTGATTGCTGATACCAATGGGTTGATTCTCTTATACTGACTAAATTTGACTCATTTCCGCCCAACAACCATGAAACCCTATAGGTATATGAGCAGGTATATCAATGGTTGCCAATGGGGGTGCAGTTATATGCTTAGCATCCAGGATGAGCAACCGGCTTTGATCTTGATGACAGCTTGTTAATATGGTCAATACATAGCCATCATCTTCGCTACTTGCTTTAGCCTTAGGTGCAAATACAGGCTCATTCCCTACATAAGGCTTTGGCCACGTCACTGCCTCTGTGTGCTTGCCTAAGTAATCATACTTAATCAGGCCTGAAAACAAGGGGAGGTCAACTTCATCCAATAGTACATGATAAGAGTAGCGACTTGGTTGCCCCATATAACGTTGGTTTATGACAGGGAATTCACTATTACGACTATCCAAGGGCTGTTCTTCTGCAGTACCGCTCTTTAAGTCAAAGCAGTAGTAGTAATACTGCGCTGTTTTTAAAGTTTTACCAAGAAAGTTAACCATGTTAAGCAGTGGATCATGAGCTTTATCTTTGAGTGGTGGCACAGGATCTGTCACCCGACACACCAACATTTCAATTTTATGCTCTCGCTCCCACGCATTAATAACGTGATAAATATAACAAGGCTCAGCTTCAAACCACTGAATATGTTGTTCATTACCTAAACGAGGGAGAATGCCAAACCGGGCAGGTAATGTATGATCAAAGTAACTGCGTAATCCTTTGGGGGAATGGACATAGTACAGTGGCAAATCCATAACAATGGAGTAGTTTGTCGTAATAGCCATATCATGAGGAAGGCGTAAGCCTGGTAGCTCAATAGGCGTCCAATGCCTGACTTTATGTTCTTCATTAATGACCCCATAAGACAAATAGGGTTGTTTCATGCTGACACTGAATACTCTCAACTCATTGTGCACAGGGTCAACCTTAGCGTGAGCTGAAATAGGTGATTGGAGTGTGTCTGAAAAGCTATCTATACCCAGCGTTTCAAGTGTTATTGGATCCAAGGCATAAGGCATTCCACTTCTATACCAAAGTCCATAGGCCCGCTTATTAAAGACGATGATATCCGTATTCGCAGTATCTTTGGTCTCTGCGGGGTTAACGAGCGAGAATACACCCGGTAAAGTGCTTTTACCTTGCCCCTCTTCCTGAATAAGCCCCTGAGTTTTTATCCAACGATTTCGATACGTTAGCTTCCCATTCTGAAAATAAAAGCCATGTACCATACCATCACCATCAAACCAGTGATAAGTACCCGCTGGGTTGTATTTTGGATTAGGTCCATTACGCAAATAAACTCCTGCTAAGTCATCAGGAATTTGGCCAAATATTTTAAAATCGGTGATGACACGCTCTGTAACAGTAGGAGCATATGGTCCCTGTAAAAAAGGATTATCATCATGACCAGCGAAAGTAAAACGATCCATGTTTTATTTCCCCATTCATTGCAATAACGTGGGTGACTAACTACCCATTACCCCGTCGTTAAATAAAGCTTATTGATACCTCAGGTTTAATTCTCACTGAACAACTTTACGAAATCGGTACAGCAGGTTAGGCTCACTGACAACATACAGATTATTCTCATCATCCAGTGTCACCCCCTCGGCTTGAGGTATATGGCGTGCCAGTCCACCATAACCATGGCGTAGCTCTAGCATGCTCACTGTCTCACCTGATGCATTCACTTCAGTCACACGCTTGGACTCATCGCTGAGCAACAGTAAGTTGCGTGTTTTATGATCAAAGTGCAAACCTGATAAGTCAGCCATAAACAAAGAAGACCAACGCAAGCTGTCTGGCATTTCAACACGTAAGCTGAAGTTACCTGTTTCTTCATGCTTGAGACGGAAGATTTCGTATATTTTTAATGGCGACCGCTCCTTAACTACAATAATCCTGTTGGCTGTCTGGTCTGCAGCAATCCCCTCAAAACCTTTATTGGTCTTAGGTCCAAATACGAGTTGGATTTGTGGCTGACTGTCACGCTTAATCTTGTCTGTATCTTTAGTGATTTCCACCAATGTAATACGCTGCTCACGCTCTTCCGCAATCGCAAACTGATCACCACCAATATAGGCTATCGCCTCTGTATCATGAAATCCTTCCAGGGCTATCTTCCTGACAACGCCTCCATGCTTATCCAGTTCAAGCACTGTTGGTGGCTGATTAACAATGACAAATAAGCTGTCTTGTTTGGGTGAGTATGTAATACCCGAAACATTATTATCCACACCACTCAGTGGCAGTGCTTCTATATCCACGCTATAACTGGGCAGCCATATACTTTGCTGTTTCTGCTGCTCTGAAGTCGTCAGAGATAACATTATTGATTGCAACCTTGACCCCCAACCAAATACATATTCTCCAGTCCAACATAAAAACAATGCTAATAGCACAACAATACTTCGCTTTAACAACCTCATCATGTCTTATTCCAGCTGACAACTGCCCCTGCAAAACGTGCTTACACACTGAAAGCTTTACTCTCTGGTTGCAGAGTACTATTTCATGGCAGGCACAACTTTTGTTTTACTTCAAAAGAAAACTTTGTAGCAATTCACTATGCTTGCTTAGAGATTGGGCTAATCAGATAATTCCACACTTGAGCACTCTACAGTCTCAATAGTGTTAACTAGCTCTAGCTGATTCATTGGCGGTTTTTCTTTAAATGCAAAGGAGCCTAGATGCTTACTCAGTTAACTGAGGCTGTAACTGATACACTTTTGACAGACTGGATAATCAATGCATAGTCCAACCCCAGAATTACCACGAGCCTTTTTGGACAAGCTCTCCTTGTTGTTAGATGAAGTTCAACTTGAGCAAGTATTGAATAGCTTTAGTAGAGAAAAACCCACTACTTTTCGTATCAACACCTTAAAAGGAAGCATTCAGGATACCACTGCTGAACTCTGTGCAGCACAGTTCAGCCTCACCCCCGTGCCTTGGCTACCTACCGCATTTCATATACCACCAGAACAGCGAAGAGCACTGACAGAAACAGATGCGTTTTACCAAGGACGTATTTATATCCAAAATTTATCCAGTATGGTTGCGCCTTTCTTATTAGCCCCTCAACCTGGAGAGACTGTGCTTGACCTGGCAGCAGCTCCTGGCGGAAAGACACTTCAAATAGCAGCAATGATGGAAAACCAAGGACGATTATCTGCTGTAGAAGCTGTCAAAAATCGCTTTTTTAAGCTCAAAGCAAACCTTGATCAACAAGGCGCTACTATGGTGAAAACCTACTTGACTGATGGGCGCTCTGTTGGCAACAAGTGTCCTGAAATGTTTGATCGTGTGTTACTGGATGCCCCATGCTCCTCTGAGGCCAGATTTTCACTACTTGATCCTTCAAGCTGGGAACATTGGTCTACGCGAAAAGTGTCCGAGGTCGCTCGCAAGCAAAAGCGCTTGCTGCAGTCAGCTTTTACTAGTTTAAAAGTAGGAGGTGTTATGATTTATTGCACATGTTCATTTTCACCTGAAGAAAATGAGCATGTAGTGAATCATCTCCTCAAAAAGTACGGCTCATGTGTCAGTATTGAGTCAATTGACCTACCATTTTCAAATACTATGGCAGGTATCACCCATTGGCAAAAAAAGACATATGATGATGCATTAACACAATGCCGAAGAATACTACCTAACGAAATAATGGATGGCTTTTTCATTTGTAAGCTAAGGAAACAAGCTGCTTGTTAATTTATATTCTTCGCTGTTGGTATATGTTCTGTATTAAAAGTACTGTCAATGGTTAATGAGTCAAACGGTGACAGTTTGACTCACTGAAGGTTGCTGAAGAGAGATAGATAAGTGCCACTTATAGCTTCCGTTTTGGATATACGTCTATTCAAATAAAAATGAATCGCGAAGAATAAAACTATCGGATGCTGTTACTTTCTAATAAAAATTATCTAGTGGTCCATTAGTGAACGTTGTATTGAAGTGGTGGAAGTCAGCGATGAAATCTTTCAAGGTAAAATAGCTTCAGTAAATTTAGGCAAACTTAATAGTCAATAATTTACCCAAAATCATTAATAACAATATCTGCAACAAGTAAAAATAAATATCATGAATATTAGTGGGCGAAAAAATGCAGGGGATCTACATCACCTGCATTATTAGCTATTAGAGTTTAGCTAAAATTCGTTTTGCTTTTGCTGTTAAATGAATTAACTTATAGCGTTTATCATCAGGATATTGCTTAACCCGAATTAACTTATCACCCGGGTTACCTGCACGACCCTCCTCTAAACGCCTTATGGTGGTGGCAACATTTTTTTCATTGACACCCATATAGTGCGAAAGCTCTGACACGGAGCAACCTTCATTTTCTCCGATAGCCATGAGTGTCGCCAGCGTACGCACGGTTAGCCGTGGGTACTGATTGGACAGATTAATCAACTTTTTAGTGTTCATAGTGGTCTATCAGCTAATTGGTCAATGTTGTATTACTAGGTAATGCTTCGTTGGAGAAATGTACGCGGTTTAGACGTACAACAGTCCATGCCAGTAGCAATAACATAATTATTATAGTCTAATGACAAGGTCTAGTATGTATATTTTTGCAATGTATTAAATGTACTTCAGATTAAAATCATGAAATCAGTTGTTATTCTAAACACCTAAACTGTGGCTTTCATCCTTTCCACCAGAGTTTAAGGCCCTATTGAAATAGATAATACCAGGCTATATAGCAAAACCTGATCTTTTCTAACTTTATCTATCACTTAAACAGCCTGTTAAACCAACCATTTAGAAAGCCACCTTGCCCTCAGTTCGTGTAACATGTTTAGTTTTACAGTGATAATTGATCATACCTTTTATCTTTTATATCAATAAGTTACTTATATATCAAATTATTTATTAGAAATCAGTTTATGTATAGCTTTATAAAAGAGTAATTAGTAAATATTGGAAGCTATATTGCGTTGATATAAAAAATGCCACACCAAAGCAGCCTATTAATTCTCTATCCCTCTAAATTCATTTGTTAACATTTTCTTTATCAACTATTCATATTTAGCTATTTATTTAAACAATATGTAAATATACAAATTATGAATAATACACCCATATTGGGCGTTATAAGTCTTTTATTACAAGACTCAAGGTTTTATATCCTTTGCACACAATCAATAGCGCTTACCTTAACGAGTCAGTGCAGCTGTGCTAATGTATTCCTGACACATTAGTAGGGTTTGTTGAACTCTAAAGGGCATCGAGACCAACGATCTTGACCACCAAGAAGGGTATATTCCAGTCACTAATTAATATAGTCGCCTAGCGGCGCTGTTCTATCAATTAAAGTCGCTACCATATTTGGGTATATCTACAGCAAGAGAACAATGATTGACAGATCAAAGTTTGAATGAGTGCGAGAGTAAATGGTAGTCATACCTAAACAAAGGTTTTGTAGGTGAGCTAGTCTGAGCTGGTAAAACGAGAATTAGCAACAACTATTTTTAGTAAAAATATCCACTGAGAATATAGACAACAGTTGATTTCTTTCAGACATACCAATACGAATGATTTTAACGATGGTAATATATCTCGCTCTATACTAGTCATAACTAGGGTATAATGACAGAACACTTGCAGTTGATGTGAGGATTACAGTAGGTGATGCAACAACAATACGACATTATCATTATTGGCGCTGGCATGGTCGGTACAACACTGGCACTCGCCTTAAGCAGCAAAGGATTCCGCATCGCACTGGTCGAAAAACAACCCTACCCCGAATTTGACCCTCTATCTACACCAGATCTGCGGGTATCGGCCCTTAGTCAAGCAAGTATTCGCATCCTAAAGCATGTTGGTGCATGGCCTCATATTCTTGCGATGAGAGCATGTCCTTACAATGAAATGGCTGTTTGGGAGCAATTGGCTGGTCATAAACTGAGTATCAGTGGTAGCCGCTTGAATAAAACGTTATTCTCAGCAAAACAAGCCAAGTTATCAGAGCTTGGATACATTATTGAAAACAATATTATTCAACGTGCACTTCACTTAGTAGTACAAAAACAAACTACACTTGACTTATTTTGCCCCGCTCATATTGAGCAATTTATATTAGAAAAGCAGAATCCAATAGTGCAGCTCAGCGATCAAACTCAGCTAACCGCCAATCTGCTTGTAGGTGCTGACGGTGCTTCTTCCGCTGTTCGTCAAGCTGCTAATATAGGTATTGTTCAAAGTGATTATGAGCAACATGCATTTGTAATCACAGTAGCCCTGAAAGATGGTCCCCAACAACATATTACCTGGCAAGCATTCACACCCACAGGACCTTTAGCATTTCTACCATTACCCAGAGTGAATGGTAAAAATTATGCGTCACTTGTTTGGTATAACCACCCTGAAACCGTTGAGCAACTTAAACAGCTAAATTCAAACCAGTTGCTACGAACAATACAACAGTCTTTTCCCGAAGAACTGCCTGCACTTGAACAAATAGTCGCGACTGGCAGCTTTCCGTTAACAAAAAGACATGCTCGAACCTATTCTTCACATAATACTGTTCTTATCGGGGATGCAGCCCACACCATTAACCCTTTAGCCGGACAAGGGGCAAACTTAGGGTTTATGGACGCTGCGGTGTTAGCGGATAGTATTATAAATGAACAATTTAACTTTACGACAACAAGTATATCAAGGCTACTATCAATATACGAAAAGCGCCGACGTCCAGATAACACACGAATGATGCATATAATGGATATGTTCTATTATCTATTTAGCAATAATAAAACACCTCTTAAATTAATACGAAATACAGGACTGACCCTTGCCAACCTAGCAAGGCCGTTCCACAAACCGGTTATCAAATATGCATCTGGCTTATCCCACCAGCTGCCTGCAAGCTTCCAATAAGAGCACTGACCACCTAAGCTTGCTGATCTATAGCCAATGCGGATAGTTTCTGGGTGAGACAAACTCATCAACATTAATTCTCTAACCATTGCTTAGCAGATCTGAATTATCGTTATTGTTTATTTAAGCACTATCAGAAGACTGTAAAAAAACCGGTTTGTAATTGCCTTACCCTTGAAAAAATATTTTGTTAAAAAACAATTCACAATGTAACCAACTATTACTTTTGTATTAAAATCTGTTTAGTTTGCATAAATGACTTGCATCAAGGTTCAACCAGTTACAAAATATATAATTATACTGATGGCTATTTATCCTAACAAAAAAAGAAGTCATAAATATGAAGTTAATCTACAATACACCACCATAATACAACTGCTTAATTAACTATCTTTCCCTTAACTTAGTGTGCTAGCTAGAGTGCTGTGGTAATGTTTTTCTATACACTCAAACCCGTTTAATATTAATCTGGCTAATTATTTTTTGATTAATATACTTTGCTATAAGTATATGGCCACCTCTAAAAAATAGTGTTTTTTGTATAAACAAAAAAGCGCCACACCAAAGATCACAGTGTATAGTTAACACATAAAGGGAGGTGTTATTAAAAAATATTTATCACAAAAAATAATAAAATTATCGCATAATGTAAAAAATATATTTCAAACAACTCAATACTAAGCAGTCCCGAAAAACGATACAAAGTATAATAATAACTATACCTATAAAATTATTGTTATAAAAACAAAGATGGCAATTTGAGAGGAATAAATGATGAAAAGCCTTAAAAAAAAGGCGTTAACACTTGTTATTGCAAGTATTACGACTAGTCTTGCCTGGAGTAACAGCGGTGTTGCACCAGGAGCCCCAGGTATTGATCATCACTGGAGTTCTGCCAGTAAAACAGGAATAGGAACAGCCAATAGTAAGCAATCCAAAGTCTGGTTTAGTTTGGTGGATGGTATTGTTTCTGAAGTGTACTGGCCACAAATCGATATGGCTCAAATTACAGACTTACAATTTATGGTAAGTGATGGTAAGACTTTTTTTGATGAAGAAAAGAAACATACGGAGCATGAAATACGCTCCTTGAACAAAAAAACGCTTGCTTTTGAACAAGTCAATATTGATCGAGAAAGAAAGTACGAAATTAGTAAAAAAATAGTTACAGACCCTACAACAAATAGCTTATTATTAAAAGTAACCTTTAAAGCCTATGAGGATAACTTGGGCTTATTTATTTTACTCAACCCCGCAGTGAGTAATACTGGTTTATATGATTATGCTGAAGCCACAAAAGATACTTTATTTGCCTGGGATGATCGAGCAAAATATGATAATGGCACCAATCATGTTGCTCAATACCAGGCACTAACAGCAAGTATTCCCTTCAAACGTACATCCGCAGGTTTTGTTGGCAAAAGTGATGGCTGGCAGGATTTAAACGACAATTATCGTATGGATTGGAATTACCGGTATGCAAACAATGGCAATGTAGCCCTAACAGGGCAACTTGATTTACCATCAAAAGCAGGTGAATATACCTTTACTGTTGCGATCGGGTTTGCCGAAGATAAAGCTAAAGCCCAACAAACAGCCAATAATAGCCTTAAAAAATCGTTTGATACTGCACTTTCTCTCTATAATCAACAATGGAATAACTATTGTAATGGTTTAGAGGACTTAAGCTCAGAGTCCTTTGATAATGGCGCGCTCTATTATGCTTCAGCCATGGTACTTAAAGCTCATGAGGATAAAACCTACAATGGTGCAATGATCGCGTCTTTAAGCGTGCCTTGGGGTCAAAGTCAGTTTGATAAAGATTCCGGAGATCAACGAGGTATCCTGCCCGGCTCTAGTGCTGACGGATATAAAGATGGTCCTATTGGCTATCATGTCGTTTGGCCCAGAGATTTATATCAGGTTGCCACCGCTTTTCTTGCAGCTGGAGATCAACATACGGCAAAAGAAGCACTTAGTTACTTAAAAGAAGTTCAATTCAAAGCCGAAGATGGTAACTGGCAACTATGTGGCAACTCCGTCAGTAAAAAAGGCTCGTTCCCACAAAATTTCTGGCTTTCTGGGCAAGCTCACTGGCAAGGTATGCAGCTCGATGAAACTGCAATGCCCATTGTCTTAGCTTGGCGTTTATGGAAAGAAGGAGTGATAAGTCCAGCAAGTTATTACAGCTCATTTGTAAAACCTGCAGCCGACTTTGTCGCCAAAGTGGGTCCATGGACAGATCAAGAAAGATGGGAAGAAGCAAGTGGCATATCGCCTTCAACCATCTCTGCAGCAATTGCGGGTTTAATCGCAGCCGCTGATTTTGCTGACCATCAAGGTGATAAAGAAGCAGCACGTTCCTATCGTTTAAAAGCAGACTTATGGGCTGATGGCATTGCAGACTGGTCATTTACTCACCAAGGTGAATTAGGTGATGGTCAGTACTATCAACGCACTGAAGGTGCTGAGTATTGTCAATCAAGTTATAACCCTGATGATGATAGTATCTTATATATCGCTAATGGTGGTGGTCAGCACTTAGAGCGTAATGTAATGGATGGCGGCTTTATTGAACTTGTGCGCTTTGGCGTCAAAAGTCCTTTCGATACGTCGATAACCAAGACACTTGAAAACTACGAGCAAGCAATCAAGGTTGAGACACCAAATGGCCCTGTTTTTTACCGATACAATCATGATGGTTATGGAGAAAAGCTAGGTGGTAGTGATTATACCGGACAAGGAAAGGGGCGTTTATGGCCACTACTAACAGGTGAACGCGCACACCTGGAAATAGCGAAAAAACAGAATGTTGATCGTTATATTCACGCTATGGAAAAATTTGCAAATGAAGGCAATATGCTTCCAGAACAAGTCTGGGATAAAACAGAAGGGCCATACCAGTTTGGTGAAGGCACAGGTGGTGCTACACCTCTGGCTTGGTCACATGCTGAGTATATAAAACTGTTAAAATCAAAACGTGAGCAACGCATTATTGATACACCAGATATTGTTGCAGAACGTTATCAAGGCTGTATGACAACAGTTAATGTACATTATGACGCTGGTTGGGGAAACTCTATAGCTATTAGAGGTGAAGCAGAGTTGCTAAACTGGAAAGAAGGCGCACCAGCTCGCTGGACAGAGGGCAATGTATGGCGCTTAACACTGCCACAGCAAACATCATCATTTAAAATGAAAGCATTAATTAACGATAAGACTTGGCAGAAGCAAGAAAACTTTACGGTTAAACCCTGTAAAGACAACCATTTTTGGCCACGTTTTTAATATACTCTTCGCGAATGATTTTTTAGGCTTTGTTACCATCGATTTTGACACCTAAAAATGATTCATGATGGGTATAGCATAGTGCTCATTTTTATCGACACAACCCAACTAAAGTTGGGTTGTTTACTTTAAGATTAAGCTTTTTTAGCTATTTTTATGACTTTTGTACCTGCAATAAAATCATGGAGACAACGCTTTTCTTTATTAAAAATAAAAAGTGGATTGATCAACGCAGCAATCATGCCAACGTAAGGTATCATTAAGACAATCCATAGCGGTAAATAGCGTAGTGCTAACACATTACCTAAGCCTAGAATAGTGTTATTTCTATATGATACGATTGAAATCCCAAGAATTTTTTTCCCTATTGTTTGACCACTTTTTGCTAGAAAGTACCCATGCAAAATAATAAAAAGCACGAGGCTGAATAGCATCGCCATTGACTGACTCGTAAAGCTAGGTTGTTGCCCACTCAATGCTCCATCAAAATAACCGGCAGCATACAACACAGGCATACTGATTATATTTAGAATAAACGCATCAATGAGCGAAGCTCCCAATCGACTCCAACGACTTGCAAGTTCACCATCTTCTGGCATAGGCGTTGCTGCTGCCAAATCTGAAGAGGGTGTTTGATATACATTATGACTATCTGACATACTACTATTCACCTTAAACGCTCATAAATAATAAAATTGATTTTAGCCCCACATTTTATGTATTTTACAATACCGTGAACACGAACTGTATCTATTGCTCTTACGTATATATAGTTACTATAATAGTAGGCGAAGCATACAGCGGGTGTAGTTTAATGGTAGAACATCAGCTTCCCAAGCTGAATACGTCGGTTCGATTCCCATCATCCGCTCCAAATATACCCTTCACGAATGATCTCTAGGTTTTGTTATCTTCACTCCTCACCCCAATCACCTATTAATATAGGCTCATGGGGCTTCGTCACTCGATGGCCGCACCTAAAAACCATTCGTATTGAGTATAAAAGCCGTTATTCATTTCTTTGTTTTCCACTGCCCTGTCATCTTTTTGTTACATAGCCGATTCAAGATTATATTATGACAATCAGACACTGTGTAACTTGACCCATTACACAGAGGTTATTCATAGCATAATATAATTGTCTTTATACACACAGAATCAAGGGTATAAGTATTCTTAGTACACCAAAACGATAACTAGGATGGTTAATCAATATGGCAAATAATGCAGAGTTAGGACTGGAAATACTAAAAGGATATCTTAATCAGCCAGAAGGAACAGGCAAGTGGTTAACTATTGATCAAGAAAGAATCAATCAGTTTGCTGATGCAACATTAGACCACCAGTTTATTCATACTGATCCAGAAAAAGCGGCTAAGCTTTCCCCCTTTAAAACAACTATCGCTCATGGTTACTTGACACTGTCATTAATACCACACTTGACGGAATCAATTACAGCACCTTACCAAGAAGCATTCAAAAATTTAAAAATGATGGTTAATTATGGGTTGGACAAGCTTCGATTTATGAATCCAGTGCCCGTAAACGCTAAAATTCGAGCTCAAAGATCCTTACTGGAAGCTGAGCTAAAAGATGAACGTACACTACAAATAAAACAGTTAGTAACCGTTGAAATTGAAGGCCAATCCAAACCTGCCTGTGTTGCTGAAGTTTTAGTGCGCTTAATCTACTAAGAAAAAAGTATCAAAGGTCACATTTCACATTATGAAAATGGAGTGTGGCCTCAACAGTTTACTCAATAACTTCATTACTCACATCAAAAGAAACCGTTTCCAACGGAAGAGGACTGGTTAATCGCCGTTTATTGTCCGTTATAAAGTCTCTGACAATAGGCGCAATCTCTTTAGTTTTTGTCAACAAGAATAAGTGCCCGCACCGTATTACGCGAAGTTCAGCATTAGGAATTCGTTTTGCCATAAGTTTGGCATTTGCTATTGGAATAATAGGATCATCATCTCCGGCTAAAATCAACGTAGGTTGTTGAATATTATGAAGCCAGTGAAAACTAGTCCAACCCGCTCCCGCTAATAGCTGATAATAATAACCTAGCCCACTAGGCGAACGGATTTTTAATGAGTGCTTCTTAATTAAATTATCATTTCGTCGAAATGCACCACCATAAATAGAAGCTGCAATACGCTGCATATAACTTGGTTGCACATATCGCCTTGGACTTGCCAACTTTAATAGCACTGAGAGTTTCGCAGGCACTGCAACTGAGCCCATAGAGGTTGCAGCCAAAATAAGACGCCGGCATCGGTATGGGTGATCATAGGCAAACTGTTGTGCAAGCGCACCGCCCCAGGAAACGCCTAAAACATTAACTTGTCCATAATTCAGTTCATCTAACATTTTACCAATAAGCCGAGATAGCCCAGAAAAACGATAGGGTAAAGTTGGTGTAGATGATCCACCCGTACCAGGAGCGTCGAATGCAATAATCTCAACACCTTGCAATTCATCAGCAAAGGGCTTTATAAGCTCAAGATTAGCTCCAATACCATTGAAAACTAATAATGGCAATATAGGTTCATTACCAGGCCTAATAGCTGCACGTATTACCTGGCCGTTAATATTCAGTGTTTTAAAGCGAACCCGCATGGGTTCGCGAATATTGGTTGAAAATGTTGTTTCCAATGGATCACCTAATCATGTACATATAAACCAGGTGCTGGTTCTAGAGGAGGATGTTGTTCATTACCCAAACTCACTGGTGCTTCTTTTTCTTCACCAGAATGAGCAATGATCCATTTTTGCCAGTGTTCCCACCAGCTACCATTATTGCGTGTTGCACCCTGATACCACTCACTTGGATCTTCTACATGTGCTTTATTTGTAAAAAAGTGTGCCTTTGGATTCCCTGGAGGATTAAGAATACTTTGGATATGTCCACTGTTACTCAAAATAAACTCACACTGACCTCCCAATAACAGTGTAGACCGATAACAAGCATCCCACAGCGTAATATGGTCAGTTAATCCGGCAACCGCAAATACATCTTGTTTCAAGGCTTTAGCATCAACTGGCTGGCCAGCAATTTTTAAGGTGTTAGGATGCATCAAGCTATTTTCTTTATAAATATCAATAAATTCTGCATGGAGTTTTGCAGGAAGTCTAGTTGTGTCATTATTCCAATATAAAATATCAAATGCTGGGGGTTCTTTCCCTAGTAAATAATTATTAACCCAGTAATTCCAAATTAAATCAGTCGGTCTCATCCAAGCAAACGCACGAGCCATATCTCGGCCTTCCAACACACCTTTTGCAGCAGAAGTTTGCTTAGCTGTTTCTAGGGTTTTTTCAGTAACAAAGAGCGCTATATCAGAATTAACCTGTGTATCAATTATACTCACCAACTGGGTAATTGAATTTATTATTGGCTTATCCAGACTTTGTAAATAGCTGGACAGCAGTACTGAAGTTAATCCCCCTGAACATGCACCTAAAATGTTAATATTATCAACTTCTGCAATATCGTGAATAACATGAACTGCCTCACTTAATCCAAGTATATATTGGTCTAGTCCCCAGTTCCTATGCTCTGGAGTTGGATTTCGCCAGCTAACAATAAATACCTGTAGACCAATGGAGGTACAGAACCGAATAAAGCTTTTTTCTGGACTTAAATCAAAAGCATAAAACTTATTGATTTGTGGTGGTATTATAAACAGAGGAATTTTAAACACTTTTTCTGTTGTCGGCTTATACTGAATAAGCTCTAAAATATCACACCTAAAAACCACATTTCCTTCTGAAGTCGCTATATTTTTTCCGACTGAAAATGCCGACTTATCAACCTGTGCTGGCATCCCCCCATTATGACGAATGTCATCAAGTAAGTGTAACAAGCCTTTTTCCAGGCTCATCCCTCCCGTTTCAAAAAAGCGCTTAATGACAGCTGGATTTACTAATGTATTTGAAGGGGCAACAGCTTCAGCAAATAAAGAAATAATAAATTTAGCTCGACGACTATCATCATTATCAAACTCTGCATCGTCAACCCAGTCGTTAAGGTGTTTATGCCATGCAAAATAGGCCTGCATATAACGACGGTAAATTGGGTTTTCAAACCAGGTAGGGTCACTAAAACGACGATCATTTCGTTTTGGTAAAAACTCTGAGGTACCCAATATAACTTGAGACATATCTTTACCAAATTCAAATAACTGCTTAAATCCAGCCGTTGGATGAGAAACAGCTTGTTTGACAATCGTCCCTGCTGTAGAAAATAAATCTTTACTATGTAACCTTACAATGGGAGTTCCCATTGCAGCACTATCAGGATTTGACCGCCCATTCGTCTTGCGGGGCTGATGCTCGGCCCCTAACTCTCTCTGCAATGCTTTTTTCAACCGTTCAGCTGCTCTTCGATCTGTTTTCTCTAACCGCTGAATAGTCTCTCTTAATACTTCTATACGTTGGCTAATGTCATTTATCGCAGCTTCATTTTTCATGAATATATATTTCCCTGTGCTGTGTTTACCAACCATGGCTTTATTACATTTTTGTTAAAGCCAATCATCTCAAAAGTATCAAATTTTGATGACAGAATAATGGTTTTATAAACTTTAACTATATAAATCAAGTGATTTATATAGCGTACATCGAACTAACACAACACATTCACTACTTATAGAAGACTTATAATAATGACTGCAAAAGAGCAATTAAGAGTGAATTTAATGTTCCTTTCTGACTATTGTAATTGGCAAATTTAGTATGTTCATTCTAATTTTCATTGCTATAGTCGAGCTATTGATGAATGATAAACCGAAGAAGTTTTATTATACCCCCGACACATATCGCAAAGGGTTACCCTACCCAAGCAACGAGGACGCTACCATGTCAGACACAAAAAAAGCTGATAAATCAACTGATAAAGAAAAATCTTTACTTACAGGCATTCGTGATTCTGCCCATAAAATCTGGCTAGCAGGGCTTGGCGCTTATGCTCAGTATGAAAAGCTTGGCCAGGAAGGTATTCGTTTATTTGAAAACCTGGTAAAAGATGGTGAAGAAGTACAAGCTCGAACCCAGCATAAAGTAGACGAAGTAAAGGAAAAAATAAAATCTAAAACAACTGACCGCTTGGAAAGTAGAATAAAACAGTTGCGGGATAAACTTTCAAGTGGGTCTCGTGATGAACTCAAAGAGCTAAGTCACCAGATCGAAGAATTAAGTCAAGCTGTTAAAGCCCTAAGTTCTGACCGCACTGTGGGTAGCAAAAGCTCAGCTACATCCAGCAGCACCGGATCTACATCCAAGAGCTCAACCACATCAACAGCTAAAAAACCTGCTGCTGTATAGTGTAAAAACATCATATAATAAACCCTTCGTGCAGTATAGTATTTCACGAAGGGTAAAAGGTTGCCTTTAGATCGGAAAGTTTACTGTTGACTTATAAATTTGACTTCTTTTTTCTAAAATTTCTTGTTGATCATCAGTCATATAAGGCTTAACTAAACAAATAACTTGATAAATTCCCTGGTTGATATAACGAGTGTCGTATCCTTTCTTAGTACGCATAACCTCGTAATTCAGCCAAAAAGTTGCAACTACTGTTGCATTATCAGCTAATACCCCAATCTCCTCATCCGTTGCTACTAAATATGATGCATCTCTCAAGTACTCACAAATCTCTGTAAATGTTTTTCTTTTCTTACTTAAGACACGCGTAAACCGTGGTTTTATTTTTTGATTTTTAGCTAGTAGATCTAATAAGTCTCTATATAGAAATCGATAATTATGTATAGTTTCAAAAATTAAATGCAAATATAACCAGTAATCATCAATGGCTAATGAGTGTCTACTTGGAGAGTCTAAGAGCTCTAGAATTTCACTCTCATATCTAAGATAAAGCTCAGTGATAATTTCTTCTTTTCCCTGAAAATGATAATAAAGATTACCAGGGCTAATATCCATTTCATTGGATATATCGATTGTTGTTATATTGGGTTCACCATGATGGTTAAATAACGCTAAGCTAGTGACTAAAATCCGCTCCCTGGTTTTCATGTATACGGCCTTGTTAAGTTAAGAAATCAGAGCAAATAGATTTCAATTCATGAAGGGTATAACTTACCGTTAGTATTTCCTTATACAATATCCTAGATAACGGTAAGCATATATAATGTAGAAGCGCTAAATGAGCTATGATTTTATCAATTTATCCAGACGTTGATTTATCTGCTGCTCAATTGTTCCTTTAAATGCTTTCATAATAGCATTGAGCTTTACATCAATCTCTACACGTTCTTCAGTCACCTTAATTGAACCCTGAACACCTGTTTGCTTAAAGGTTAAGTGATAATCGCTATCCCATTGGCAGGTTAATCCCATAGACGACTGCATTTCATCGGCAATTTGCTGAACAGCTTGTTTCGCTTTCTCAATAGTTGTGCCATGAGTGCGTTTTATTTCAATATTAGCCATCGACCCATTAGATCCTCAAATACAACATTAACCACTTTGCATCATTCGAAGGGTATATCCTTCACTATTGATGAATATCTACAGCAAAGAATATACAAGGCTAATTCATGATTCAACTATAGTGCTCGTGTTTCGTAGTATGCTTGCTCAGAAATTTTATGATAATCCTTTACCTGTTTAGCAAACTGAGTGAATGATGTATAAATGCGTTTTGTGTAATCATTAGCTTCAGCTATCTCACTAACAACCACTTCCGACGTCTCTTTTAGCTTTTTCAGTACATCATCAGGCAATCGCAACAGGGTAACATTATACTTGTTTACTAACTGTTCTAATGCACTATTATTCCTAGCCGTGTATTCATCAAGCATATCTTGATTAGAAGCTCGCACAGCTTGTTTGACAATTTCCTGCAAATCAGCAGGTAATGCCTCAAGTGCCTTTTTATTGAGAATGACTTCTAGCGTAGTACCTGGCTCATGCCAGCCTGGATAGTAGTAATATTTAGCGGCTTTATATAAGCCAAATGCCAGGTCATTATAAGGACCTACCCATTCTGTTGCATCAATTGCACCCGTTTGTAGTGCAGTAAATAACTCCCCTCCAGGGATATTAACAGGCACCCCTCCTAGTCGTTTTAATACTTCTCCACCAAGGCCCGGTATACGCATTTTCAAGCCTTTCAAGTCTGCTGTTGACTCAATTTTTTTATTAAACCAACCCGCCATTTGTACCCCAGTATTACCTCCAGCAAAAGGCTTAAGATTGAACGGCGCATACACCTCATCCCATAGCTCCTGCCCACCTCCATAATGTAGCCAGCTATTCATCTCCTGAGCATTAAAGCCAAACGGCACAGCTGCAAAAAATTGTGCTGCTTCAGCTTTCCCTTTCCAGTAATAGGCAGCGCCATGTCCCATTTCTGCAGTACCATTTGAAACAGCATCAAATACTTCTAGTGCAGGTACTAGCTCACCAGCCCCATATACCTTAATTTCCAGGCGCCCATTGCTCATAATTTTGACATTTTTTGCAAATCGCTCAGGTGCAGTGCCCAAGCCTGGGAAGTTTTTTGGCCAGGTTGTTACCATTTTCCAGTGTATCGTGCTTTTTTCTTCGGGCTTAACTACTTGGGTGCACTCTTTTTCAGACTGCTGAGAACAGCCCGCAACAGCAACCCCAACTGCACCTAAACTGGCTGCAGTCATAAAATCACGACGTTTCATTTTTATGACTCCCTATACTCTGCTCATTTATACCCTTAGCTGAATGATGAGTTATTTTTATAGCTGTGAGGGTACTCAGTTTTATTTTTGCGTCTTTTTGTTATTTAGTCAGCACTGTTACTTTTATTATTGATCTACAGGCATTATTAACCTGCAAGTACTTTTAACCAACGAGATTCCTATCCCTTGGCGTCACTTCATATTAATTTACCTTGCTCAAAACAAAACAGGAAGTACACATTTCAACTTCCTGAAGGATATACCCAATGTACTGGGTATATCGAAAGATAGCGTGCTAGGGTCTGTTAATACTATTTGAATATCACCATCATAACCCTTCGGGCCGTAATTATGTTTCCACCTAGCCGTGTTACAAGTCATTTATGTAGAATGACTACCCGGCATTCATTCTGCTTTGCTAGGCGAAAAAATAGCCTACGGCAGTAGTAATTCAAATAGTGTAAACAGGCCCTAAATCACCTGTAGTTTTGCGTATGAAACCACCAACCACTTAACCCCTTCACGATCAAAGTTTACTTGTACACGCGCCTGTGCCCCTTGGCCTTCGTAGTTCAAAATAACGCCTTCACCAAAAATACTATGCTCCACTCGTTGTCCAAGGGATAGCTCTGTATTGGGCACTGCACCTTTCATTGTTTTGCTTGTTAAAGAAACAGGACGAGAAATCTTAGTCGCCAGGCGTACTTCTTGTAGTAAGTCTTTTGGAATTTCTTTCAGGAAACGTGAGGGTCGATTCAAGTTTTCAGTACCATGCAGACGACGAGTCTCGGCATAGGTAAGATACAGTTGTTTCATTGCTCGCGTAATGCCGACATAGCACAACCGCCGCTCTTCCTCCATTCCATCAGCTGTTTCTAGTGACATAGCGTGGGGGAAAAGACCTTGTTCTAAACCTGCCATAAACACTAATGGAAACTCAAGCCCCTTGGCAGAGTGAAAGGTCATCATTTGCACACTGTCTTCATATTGTGCAGCCTGAGTTTCCCCTGCTTCTAATGCCGCATGATCAAGAAAAAGAGCAAGGGGACTTAACTCATCTTCACTATCCGGTATAGCTTCTACAGGATCAAACTCTCGGGTTGCAGTCACCAGCTCCTCTAAGTTTTCAATTCTAGCTCGACCCTTTTCACCTTTTTCTTTCCGGTGGTGTTCAATAAGCCCACTAACAGCAATCACATGATCTGTTAACTCATGTAATGGCAAGCCCCTTGTTGCCTGCTGCATCGTTTGAATTAGCGAATAAAACTGCTGGAGTGCATTGAGTGCACGGGCAGGTAACAACTTCCGTGTAATAACCTCTTGCCCTGACTGCCATAAAGGTATTTGCTGCTCTCGGGCTAAATCGCGAAGAACTTGGACTGTTTTTTCCCCAATACCCCGAGCAGGAACATTAATAACCCGCTCAATAGCTGTATCATCAGCAGGGTTACTCAGCAACCTAAGATACGCAAGGGCATTTTTAATTTCAGCTCGTTCAAAGAATCGCTGGCCACCGTATATTCGGTAAGGAATGCTGGAACGAAGCATTGCCTCTTCCAAAACCCGCGATTGAGCATTAGAGCGGTATAAAATTGCGATGTCTTTATAACTACCATGCTCATCAACCCAGGCTTGAATCTGCTCACTAATAAAGCGTGCTTCATCAACCTCATTATAGGCAGCATATACATTAATCTTGTCACCATCATCACCTGCCGTCCAAAGCTCCTTACCCAGGCGATCATTATTATTGGCAATCAATGCATTCGCTGCTTTCAAAATAGTATTGGTAGAGCGATAGTTTTGCTCAAGACGAATGGTAACAGCGCTTGGAAAATCATTACTAAACTGTCGGATGTTTTCAATTTTAGCGCCACGCCACCCATAAATTGACTGGTCATCATCACCCACAGCCATCACACTGGCTTGCTGGCCCGCTAACACTCTAAGCCATGCATACTGCACCGCATTGGTATCCTGAAACTCATCAACAAGAATATGGGAAAAACGCTGCTGATAATGCTTAAGCAATTCCGGCTGCTTTAACCATAACTCATGGGAACGTAACAACAACTCAGCAAAATCCACCAGCCCACCGGCTTGGCATGCAGCTTCATAAGCTGTATACACTTTCAACCAGGTACGAGTTTGCAGATCACCATAATCCTCAATATTTTCTGGACGCAGACCGTCGTCTTTTTTGCTATTAATAAACCACTGCACCTGTCGCGGGGGCCATTTGCTGTCATCTAACCCCATTTCTTTCATCAGTCGTTTAATCAAACGAAGTTGATCATCACTGTCCATAATCTGGAATTGCTCTGATAAACCCGCTAGCTGCCAATGTGCTCGCAATAAACGGTGTGCAATACCATGGAAAGTGCCAACCCACATGCCTCTCGCTGGAATATTCAGTAACGACTCAATACGCGAACGCATTTCGGCTGCCGCTTTATTCGTGAAAGTCACCGCTAACACGCTGTGGGCAGAAATGCCAACAGCTTGCACCAGCCAAGCAATTCGGTGTACCAATACACGAGTCTTGCCACTCCCAGCACCTGCTAACACCAATGCGGTATCTGCTGTCGTTGTTACAGCTTCACGTTGTGCGTCGTTTAAGTCATTCAGTATGTGTGAAATATCCATAAGCGGTGGAGAAAACCTTTAGCTACTTAGCTTGAATCGCCAGAAATCAGCCTATTTTGGCCTCTTTTACTCACATTGACCAGTTTCTTATGTAAAGAGTGCAGCATGACCTATAGCGTGATAATTGTCGTTTAATACAAGAATTTTGTAGTATTACTATACCCAAAACGAAGGGTTTTTAGGGGCGGCCGTCAAGCGATGAAGCCCCCGGAGCTTATATTAATAAGTGACTGGGGTGAAGAGCGCTGACAACAAACCCTAAAAATGATTCGTGAAGGGTATATACATTGTTAATAGGAATGAGTTTGATAATGCAGTCGAACAGCCTACTCAATCAAATCAGACAACAGTTTGCGGCATTAAGAAAGTCTGAGCAAAAAGTCGCTAGCTATGTGCTAAAACATCCATCTGAAGCGATCCATTTGAGTATTGCTGATCTCGCATTAGCCACAGAAGTGAGTGAGCCTACTGTTGTACGTTTCTGTAGAGCGATAGGTTGTAAAGGGTTTCAGGATTTTAAGCTACAGCTAGCCCAAAATCTGGCTCAAAACAGTAATTTTGGTGCCTATCGCATTCAGCAAACTTACACACCCGCTACATTAGAAACCGTTTTCGATAACACCATTGAAAGCCTATTAAAGGCTAAAAATACAGTTTCTGCCGCTATAGCTGAACAGGCTATTATCAGGCTGGCAAACAGTGAACGGGTTGAGTTTTACGGTTTTGGTGCATCAGGAATTGTTGCCCAAGATGCCCAGCATAAGCTCTTTCGTTTAATTAAACATTGTGCGGCATATACAGACCCCCATATGCAGGCAATGTCTGCAGCCACACTGGGACCCGATGATACCGTGGTGGTTATTTCACAAACGGGGAGAACTGACGCATTACTACAAACGACACAGTTAGTAAAACAAGCATCAGCCAAAGTGATTGGTTTGTGTCCGGAACAAAGTCCTTTAGCACTCTTGGCTGACTGGGTATTAGATATTGGTATTCAAGAAGATACTGATCGCTATACACCTTTGTTATCACGTATTGCCCACTTAGTCGTCATAGATATGCTAGCAATGGGAGTTGCATTGACTAAAGAACCAGGCATTAATAACCAACTCAAGCAAATTAAAGAAAACTTAAGAAAGCTACGATTAAATAAAAAAGAGAAATAATTCACACTATTAAAATAGTTTCATAGGAAGTAGTATTAAACATTGATATTTACCACTTTTCTTCATGAGGTTGTCACTTTAATTTCATAATTTCGTCATTTGAATATTGCATCTTACCAATAACGATACAACAGAAAGGTGCGGCTATGCGTATTGAAACAGCAGAAACTAACAATAATAATCAATTTTCAACGCAACACCCTGTTAAATCTAACCGAGAGAAATCTTCTCAGCGTTCTTTATTAGCGCGGAGGGCTATTGAAGACTACTTTGAAAACAAACGATTAAATTCGCTCATTGGTGATGACTACTGGGGAAAGAGTAATTAAAAACTAACATTAGCCATAGTACGCAAACTGAGCTAGTAACAATAGATGCCTACAGGCAACTATTGTTACGCATATTTATTAAGCAACACTATTGAGTAAAACACCTCTGTCCTTCGTACTGACTTTTTCCCAGTAATTCAAAATTGCCTGACTCAAAATAGTGCCTTCTGCACTAATAGGTGTCAAAAAGTCTACTAAACTATTAATATAACCAAACTCAATGAGCGACTGAGCATCAATCGTCGTGGCAGCTCTTTTTAATTTATTAAAAAGTTTTATTGTCTTGCTGGATTTTCCCTCATTCAGTCCATCCAGCTCATCCAATAAATTATTTTGTATCGACTGGGTTAAAGCATAAGCTAAAGCCTGGTTGATTAATATTGAAAACTGCTGCCGGCTAATAATTAATGAAGTTCTTGTTTCATAAATATCCGCATTATCACCTTCCTTAGCCAAATCAAACAGCTCATTAGTCATCAAGTCTGCACCAATGAGCCGAGAGGCAGGACCAATGAGTTGATTAAACTGGTAGCATGCCAATGTACGACTCAATAACCTTAATAAAGTTGGGTTATAATACCGGATATGTATCCAATGCTTATTAGGTAAAATAAATTCCAATACACGTTGTAAGTGTACAAAATAAGCTGCAATATCTTCTGTACAAAAAGCAAAAAAACCTAGCGGTTCCAGACATGACTTATTAAGAAGCCACTCATATAATGTGCTATCTGGCTCCAGTTTAATCAGGTAAGGTGCTTGTGCAAACAAATCTTCTGCAGGTGTCCCTCTGAATAAAGATTCACACTGAGGGTTGAAGTTATCATCAAGCTCCCATATTTTGTCAGGTAATTCAGCTTCGCAAGCTGAGTCTAATACAAAATACAGGTTATCTGCCCCCTCTTCTTTTATTGCTGCAGACATCTTATCCCGATAGGCTACGAGCAGCATTACTCCCTCCGTTGGCATTTTATGCGTGTTTGCTTTTATTTGATCATATTATCCGCAAACAGAATTTGGTTTGATCCTTTTTACTTTTCTTATTGATCTTTACTTATATACTAGCCATAACGTACTTCGTACGATCATCACCTTAGCCTAGCACAACTTATAAACTACGCCATGTCAAGTAGTGAATCTAAATCCACTTTCAAAAGCTATATGGTATCAGCTCACCCTACTCTCTACGAGAATCAAGGTTACTCATCACTGATACACAATACCTATATTTACCACTATTTTATTTAAAAAATTTTATACGACCTCGCACAAGCATAGCTAAATTTAATATATAAGACATTATACGTATATTATAAAAAACATACTACTCAGATCAGTGGTAGAATACACTGGATTAAGCAATATAAAAGTAAGCTATTAGACTACTCCAGGCTTGGACACATTACTCGCTGATTCTTCAACGCCAAAATAAAACGAATGTTTTATTTTGGCGTCCTATGATTTATTTAAAAGCCTGCTAGAAGAATAAGGTAATTGAATACCCTAAAGGAATTGCACATAAAATATGTGTGTGATGGTTAGCGATTACACTCATGCAATGTATAAATTATTGGAAATATTTTATCCAGTTACAATCAGTCCCGGCTCCCCATACCAATAACCATTGCATTCATCTTCAGCCAAATTACTTAAAGTCTCAGTACTATCAAAACGACCATTTAAAGCTTGTTGCGCAGCATTTATCACTTCTAACGTACCTTCGAGTTGAGGTGAAACCCTAACGATATCAACCCCAACGTCAGCCAATGTATTTATTAATGGTAACAAATTACACTTTTTACCTGATAACGTTTGAATACCATTGAGTGTAAATAACTGGTCTTTTTCTCTGGTTTGAACGCTCAGCCCTTCCGGATCATCCAAGCAATTACGCTGACAATTGTCTTTTTGTACACCTTTCGCTCTTGAAGAAAAACACCTGGCAGAAAATGCCAATGGTAACCATCCATAACTAAATACTTCAACTTCAGGTCGTGCCTGCTCTGTCTTATCAAGCTCAAGCAATGTCTCTTTAATCTGTTGACCGGACATTTCAACTGGTGGTACCCAGCGAATCAGCCCTTTATCCAATAATACAGACAAGCTTAGATGGTTATAAATATTGATACTGCTACCTATCACAAAAGGAACTTGCATTCGTGCGAGCAAAGCAACGGCAGACATATCATTCGCCTCAACCGTTATCCCCGCATTGCAGACTCGCTCAATCAATTTATAGTCACTATTTGCACAGACTAATGCCAAACTGGATAAATAAACCTGCTTCCCTGCAGCTTGTAAGTTTTTTCCAATAGCCAGCCAATCCTCTAGTGACAGATCATTACGCTTAGCACATACCGTCTCGCCAAGATAAATATCGTCTACGGCACTTGGCGCTATTTGCTCATAAAAATGGATGACTTTTTCTTTTGTCCAGTAAAAAGGTATTGCAGACAAAGATAGTTTCATATTATTTCTTACTGCCATGGCCGAGAGTAAGCTCCTAGTGTTGTTTGTACACCCTCAGACAGCTTACATAGCTGTTGAGCCCACTGCTCCTGTACTAAAAACTTTTCAGGGTTAGTATTAAGCTGATCAATGGCTTCGCGCCAAATGCGCACAACATTGGCCACATAAGCAGGACTGCGTTGGCGCCCTTCGATTTTTACTGCTTTCACACCCATTTGATAAAGCTCAGGCAACAAACTCAGTGTATTCAAGCTGGTTGGCTCTTCTAGCACATGAAAGGTTTCCTGATTGACTTGAAAGCGTCCCTTACACAAAGTGGGATAGCCTGCTGGCTCATCCGGTTGATAACGATCGATAAGAACACCATTTAGGCGAACATCAAGATGTTGCTCCTGTGGCTCCCAACGCACATGATGGGCAGGTGAACAAGCGCCATTTTTATTAGGTGACTCTCCCGTCAAATAAGACGACAAGTGACAACGTCCTTCAGCCATAATACATAAGCTACCAAATGCAAATACCTCAATATCAACAGGTGAGTTGGCTACCACTTGGGCAACTTGCTTGGCAGACAGTACTCTGGGCAAAACAGCTCGTTTAACAGCAAATGTCTCCTGATAAAAGCTTAATGCTTGAGGATGGGTTGCTGAGCCCTGCACTGATAAATGTAATGGTAAGTGAGGGTAGTGCTGATGTGCATATGCCATAAGCCCTATATCAGCAATGATTAATGCATCAACATTCAGTGATGCTGCTTTATCAATAGCCTGCAACCATGGTGTGATTTGTGCCCCTTGTGGATAAGTATTCAATGCCAGAAAGACTTTAGTGCCTTGCTGTTTAGCAAACTGAATACCTTCTTCCAACTTTCCTGTGGAAAAGTTCAAGCCCGGAAAGTGACGTGCATTGGTTTGGTCACGAAAGCCAACATAAACGGCATCGGCTCCATGGGTAACTGCTGCTTTTAGGGCAGGCAAATTACCCGCTGGACACACAAGCTCTAACATATACATACCTCAAGCAGCAGGAAAATGTTCAGCAAAGTAACATAGTCTGCCCACACTACAGTTGATTGATATCAACGCAATTCTTTTACGGGTTTTCTAGATTGAAGCACTATTGATGACAACGAAGATAACCATTACTTACCATGAACTTACTGTTTACTGCTCTTGAGAAGCATGCAGCACTCTTAACAAAACCTGTGCACTTGTGCCCCACAATGATACAAACACATGTATTGGAGAAGCTTCTCAACCATTTATTGAGTTCAGTTATTGATGAAGGGGAGCTCGACTTTCTTGAAGATCAGTGGATTGAACTTAAGCTGCTAGATTGCGATTTAAGCTATTTTTTAGGCTATAACTCACAAGCTCAACGTTGTCTTGTGCAAGATAAAGGAGCAGCAGACGCCAGCATCAGCTGCAAATTAACTGATGCCATCTTACTGATAACACAACAGGTTGACCCTGACACATTATTCTTTCAACGGCGACTTTTACTGGAAGGCAATACAGCGCTAAGTCATGGCTTCAAAAATATACTCGACACTGTTGAGCTTGACCAACTTGGCTTTCCACTTAGCCACGGTATTCAGTTGCTGTCGAGAGCTTTCCCTCAACCACAGACTTAATTCTCCAACTTAATAAAAACCAGCTTTACTCTTAAATTAAGCCAATAAAACACGGTAGCCCACTCATTACCATAACGTGCCTGGGCTACCAATATACTTGGTATCATTCCCAAGAATACAATACCCAAATAGCCACTCACTAAATCATAGTAAGAAAACGTTCTATAAAAAATATACTGTTGGGAAAACTCCGCATACGTTGCATAAATTGCCGTTATAACTGCAACTAAACAAACACTAAAAATACGCCACTTTCTTAAAACACCCAAAATATTAATACCCAGCGTTAAAACAATAAACCCCATTGCTAAAAAATGACCTAATTTATCCCCCCCAGGAAACTTATAAACTCGATACAGAACATAAGGCAGAGTGCCTTGTTCCGCACAATAAATAATCCAAACAATTAGGCAAGAAAGTACAAAAAAGCCAAACTTAATCATGAATATTTATTATTGAATGTATTTCGGTACGAAAAAATATTTTGATGTGCATATTTCAGAAGAGTAGATTCGCACCATAGAAATAACAATTAAATTACTGCTTAATTATTACTCATAACAAAGATTATACTTTCAAAAACAACAACTACACATTAAAGTAACACCTAATCCCCCTTTCAACCCATAGGGAAAATAACAGACAGACTTTATGAGCTTATTTGACGTTAACACAGTACGGCAAGACTTTTCAGGACTTCACCATACAGTGCATGGACACCCTTTAGTTTATTTTGATAATGCCGCTACAACACATAAGCCAACAGATGTTATAAAGGCTGAGATGGATGTTTATCAACAGTGTAATGCCAACGTTCATCGTGCCAGCCACTACCTAAGTAGTATCGCTACCCAGCGCTTTGAAAATGCCCGTCACAAAGTTCAACACTTTATTAATGCCAATCGACCCGAAGAGATTATCTGGACTAAAGGTGCAACTGAAAGCTTAAATTTGATTGCACAAAGTTATGCTTTATCCACCTTACAAAAAAACGATGAAATACTCATATCACCGCTCGAACATCATGCGAATATTGTTCCCTGGCAAATAGTTACTCAACAAACCGGCGCTCAGCTTAAAGTTTTGCCACTTAATAATGCACTACACATTGATACTCAGATAGTACAACAACACATTTCTGAAAAAACACGATTACTTATCCTGACGCATGTATCCAATGCACTAGGAGTCATCAATGATGTTGCTGCTCTTTGTAAACTCGCCAAACAGCATAACATCATAACAATTGTAGATGGTGCACAAGCTGTCGGGCACTTTCCCATTGATGTACAACAACTAGGATGTGATTTTTACGTTTTCTCAGGTCATAAAATGTATGGTCCAACAGGTATAGGAGTGCTTTATGGTCGCTATGACTTGCTTGAAGCTATGCCCCCCTGGCAAACAGGTGGTGAAATGATCCAGCAAGTCAGTTTTGATAAAACAACCTATAACCAACTTCCCTTCAAGTTTGAACCCGGCACCCCCAACATCGCAGGTGCTGTTGGTTTAGGAGCCGCCATAGATTACTTACAAAAACATGATAGAGCACAGTTGATAAATTATGAACACCAATTAATGAATTACCTGCAGAATTCATTAAACACCTTTTCTGATATACATGTCATCGGGTCTTCAAAGCAAGTAGAGCAACCAGATAAAATACCCATTGCAGCTCTGACGTTTTCTCATGCACATATTCAAGACATTGGCCTGTTACTTGATCAAAAAGGCATAGCGGTTAGAGTGGGCCATCACTGTACTATGCCACTTATGGAATATTTAGGTGTTTCGGGAACGCTGAGAGTTTCACTTTCATTTTATAACACCCAACAAGAAATTGATTGGCTAATTGAGTCACTGCATAACATTTTAGAACATGCAGAGGATAAGCCGATTTATTGTCCAAACACACCGCCTAAAGGCTTACAGTTTTTTGTACTCGATAGCCAACAAATAACTTCAAAACTTCTACAGCAGAAAAACTGGGAAAGCCGCTATCGACTTATTATGCAAAATAGCAAACAATTACCGCCATTGCCTACAGAATATAAAACTGAAGCGAACCGAATATCAGGGTGTGAAAGTGAGGTGTGGCTGATTTCAAGTTTTGATGAACAAAGTAAAACGCTTCAATTTTGGGCTGACAGTAATGCGCGTATTTTAAGAGGATTACTAACACTAGTCATAAGCTATGTTAATCATAAAACTCCTGAAGATATTCTAACAACTGACTTCCAAGTGTTATTTTCCACTCTCGATTTAGCTCACCATTTAAGTCCATCAAGAAGCAATGGCTTAAATAGTATCGTACATACTATTCAACAAATAGCACGAGACTATGTTAGCGAAATTTAAGTAATAAAGTGTGAAACAGAATTTTTCCTTGACTATCGTGCGAATTAAATATTTGCTTTCAGGCATGTTCACTGAGAGTGACACAGTCTATTCGCGGATAGGCTGATCGGCGTATTCCTAAACAATATTTAAACTAAACTGCACTTTTATCTCTTACTTACTAAACCTGATGTCTTATCATGCAGTCGCAATTGCTATTAGTGCTTTCCTTGGTGTATATATGTGACCTCTATTATTTTTAGGACTGCCTTAAATTAGCAAGAGGTTGAAAAATCAGCGTAACGTTTATTAATAGTTGAATAAAGCAATGCCGTACACACTTTCACATGCAATAATCAGCCTTCCTGTATCAGTAATGACGCGAGGAAAGATTCCGCTTGCAGCATTAGTTGTTGGTAGCATTTCACCAGATTTTCCGTATCTGTTAGCACTTACTCCAACAGAAGCCCCGGGGCATTCTGTGCTCGGAGTATTCACCCATTGTCTTATACCTTCTCTTTTGATGTTACTTGCATGGTACCTCTGGTTAGCAGGCCCTACATTGGACCTGTTGCGATTGCCAAAAGAGTCACAGTCATTCGGTGTAATGCCTTTTTTTATGATTGTATTTGGAGTGCTAATTGGTGCATACAGTCATGTATTGTGGGATGCAACAAGCCATGCTGATGGAGCATTTGTTATTAACAGTGAATTCTGGAACAAAGCGTTTTTTTCCCTACCACTGTATAAATGGAATCAATACGGCAGTGGTATCCTGGGCCTGATAGCGTTGTCCTCTTGGTATTTATATACTGTGGCTAGTAATCACCAAGCTAAATATCAAGGCAAGTTAACCTTGGGTCTCAGCATCTATGGAACATGCACCATATTTTTTATAGTACTGGCAAATGTTATCCATGGCTCCAGTACGCTTACAGATTACGCTGTTCGTTCTGCTAATGGGGCCATCACTGGTTGTTTTGTCGGCATGTTTATTTATGCGCTCGTGGTCAATTTGCAGAAACGAACAAATACTCCCTAATCAGTTAAGATTTAAGTGCATTAATCAATGAATTCAGTTTATATAAAGGGAGTCAAGCCTTTACTAATTTCTATTTTATTCACCGTGTTTTGGCTAGAAACTGTCATCATACTGATATTAGGGTTAATTTAAAGTAAACTGACAAAACAAAGTGTTAGACGCCTTAGCCACTTGTTTTGTGTGCTAAGGCTAACTGGCTTTGTTATGTTTTTCCTGATATTCACTTAATTTCTTTTTCCATATGCAGATAAATGGTACAGATAAAATAAGAAATATCACAGCAGTGGAATAAGAGCCAAAGAGTGGTTTGACTAAGTCACCAACTGCAGTAGCTAAGCTCATAATTAATAAACCTTTCCCTCCACCAAGTGACGGATCTGATCGATCTATATACGCACTAAACACTGCTAATAGTAATATCATGCAAGCTGTTGAGAAGTAACACCAAGCAACAACTTTTTCATTATTCAAGCTCAAACCCTAATTTTGATACTGCGATTAAACATAACTATTAATGAACGTCTCTCTGACATAATATACTAGAGTATGAAAAGTATATTAAAAAATTAAAATATCCATAAGCTCCAGACAGCTACTGTCTGTTTAACAATAGCAACCATATTTTTTTTAGTGCTTCAGGTTAAAGTACTGAGCTAATAGCAATGCGCTCAATGAGCAAGCGATGCTTTTTTTAAGATTTTTTCTATTGCACGTGCGGCAGCAGTCAGACCAAATGCTGCCGTTACCATAGTCACAGCACCAAAGCCACTGGCACAGTCGAGCCGTGTACTGCCTTCTTGTAATGACTTTTGTTGACAAACAGAGCCATCTGCCTGTGGATAAACGAGTTGCTCTGAGGAATAAACACATTCTACACTAAAACGACGTTTTGGATTTTGGGTAAAATTATACTTTCTTCGTAGTAGAGAGCGCACTTTTGCAGACAAAGGATCATTGTATGTTTTACTTAAATCACCATAGGTAATTTGAGTTGGGTCTTTTTGCCCTCCAGCGCCTCCAGTAACAATGATTGGAATTTTACGTCTTTTGCAAAACGCGATGAGTGCAGCTTTGGCTTTTACACTGTCAATGGCATCAATCACGACAGAGAAATCCGTTGATATATACTCTTCAAGTGTTTCCTCTGTAATAAAGTCATCCACTTCTTCAACCTGACATGCAG
This sequence comes from Zooshikella ganghwensis DSM 15267, assembly GCF_000428585.1. Classification (GTDB taxonomy): domain Bacteria; phylum Pseudomonadota; class Gammaproteobacteria; order Pseudomonadales; family Zooshikellaceae; genus Zooshikella; species Zooshikella ganghwensis. The sequence goes on from NZ_AUAF01000017.1 coordinate 56,956, forward strand.
GATTGATCTGACGTATTCTTTCTGCCATAACAGCCACTTTGCTATGGCCAATTGTTTCCTGCAGGGTATGTACCTGACGGTTGGTATTTGTAACACAAATATCGTCTAAGTCGATTAAGGTTAACTTGCCAACCCCGGTACGTGCTAATGCTTCTGCGGCCCAAGAACCAACCCCACCGATCCCAATTACACAAATATGTGCATTAGCAATGATGTTAGTTGCCTGCTCGCCATATAAGCGAGTTATTCCAGAAAACCTTTGATTAAATACGTCTTTATTCATGATACAGCTTTGGTCGTGATGCATTATGTGCTAACTATCTGGCTACTGATTATACCGTCATCCCTAACGATTGATACCCACAGTCATCTTCCTGTTACTGCAGGATCAAGCTGTAGAATGGCAGTAATTAGCTGCCCTAGTTCTTCATCCGTATTATAGATGTGAGGGGAAGCCCTCACTCCAAATCGTGGTCGATAATCCACAGCTATATTTTTCTGCTTTAAGAAGGCAATCGCGACGTCAGGTTGCGCCATAGCAATACAAATAGTTCCCCCACGCTGCTCCTTAGGTTTTGGCGTTATTACTTTAAAGCTGTTTGCCTGCATGGCCTCCATGAGCACATCGCCTAAATGCAGGTTATGCGCCCTTATGTTTAATAGACCAATATTCGTTAACTGACGTATTGCAGATGCTGCAACAGCAAACGATTGAATGCTTGGTGTTCCCCCCATAAAACGCAGTGCATCATTAGCATAAGCAAAATGCGTAATATCAAACTCAAATGGGTCCTGATGGGAAAACCAACCTACATCGGTTGGTTCAAGTAATGGTAAACGGTCACCTTTAATGATTAAGTAACCACATCCAGGTCCTCCGCATAACCATTTTACACAAGAACCAATCACTGCATCAGACTGCCACTGCTTAAAGTCAATGGGCACGACACCTGCAGACTGTGCAACATCTACCACCGACCAAATGTCTCGTTCTTGCGCAAGCTTTGTTAGTTGCGCTATGGGCTGTTGATAACTGTTACCATAAAAAACATGAGTAAATAAGGCTAACTGTACATGTTCATTCATATGTTGCTGCCAGTCTTCGAGAGATACCACACCCTCTTTGGCAGGTACCAGCTGCACAGCATAGCCCAATGCAGCCGCTTGCTTGGCAACGAAACCCATTGAAGGAAAGTCCAGCTCAGAAAGCAGTAAAATATTGCGTCCAGCACGTTGAGGCAAAGCACCAATTAACTTACTCAGTCCAGCACTTACATTAGGCTGTGGACAAACCTCATGGGGCTCACAATTAAACAGGTCAGCTACTGCTTTACAAAACCCTTGCAAGCTAGTCAGCCATGAGTCCCATGCACCATTGCCTAAATCTCGCCATTGTTGGCTGAATTCATGCTCTGCTAAGTCGCTCGCTTTAGTTTTTGCCCCTACAGAATGATTTAGAAAATAGAGACCTTCAGGCACATAAAATGACTTTCGATAGCTCATTGATTTTCACCATCGTTTATTGAAGGCCGCTTCACTCCATACTCGCCACCCCATGAGTCGGTCATTTGGTTGCGAATTTCCCATAGCGCAGGATAAAAATAGTGTTGGACACCTTTTTCCAGCAAGCCAACAGAACGTCCTTTTAGAGACTTTGCGCCCAAGCCAATACTTCGCTCAATCAGTAATAAGTGTCGAAAACGAAATAACCTAAACTGTTCATCAAACTCTGCAAGAGCTTCTGCAATAACATAAGCATCGTCATGGCTGTAGGTTGAGTCATAAACTTGCTCAATGGATAGTTCAGATGGTTTTAAATAGCTCTGCTCATAGCTTTTCCACAATTGTGGCGCCATTTTCAATAAACTACGGAAGCCGGGTGATTCTTGTCCACTGCCATTACCTAATTGTAATCGGATAGCCTGATACTCCTTGGGCGACATCGTCTCTAAAATAGATAAACCATTAGTCATTTGTTGTTGTAATTTATGCACTCGCCCAAACAGTGTTATCACTCGGTTGGTATGTTTCTGCACAAGATAGTCATCAATATCCAATAGCGTAAAACCAATAAGCTTCATCCATAGCTCTTGAACCTGATGTACAACCTGAAACATCAATTCATCTCGGTTACAAAACTCATCATAGGGCTTTTGGCATGTCAGTAGACGCTGGGTCTGTAAGTAGACCTCATAATCTAGTTCTCCTTCCCCTTGCATTAATTGGTAGTAATGCTGACGGTCCATACGCAAACCTCCAAATCCTTTGTTTTGAAATATTTATCAGTTGTGATTTAGGTAAGTAAGTGATTACCCAGTGGTAGAGGGTGTCACAAAAGATCAGGAGGGAAGATTAAGGAAAAAAAAGCACTAATGCGGGATCAATGGTCACCCACAGCGAGGATGTATTAGGCAAAAGGCTTTGGTTACTTGCCTCAACATGTATATAACCGTGTGTTACGATCATAAAGGACTCATCATGAGATGCTTTTTATTATTATCTTCAGTCAGGAAAACACTTTAGATAAAAAGCCCCGAGCATGCAAATAAGACAGTAGCAAAAGTAATGTTTTATTATTGATGAGTGGGGCCTGCTCAGTCTTTCCAGCTCCCCAGTAACACAAACTGAGAAGACCTATCAAAAGCTTAGATGAGCAGGCTGCAGGATATCCTTACCTTTCAATTAAAATAAGGTATTTATGATTACCAGAATAATGAGTAGTGGACATACTACACGGACATACCATGGCCATATTTTCCAGAATACTCCTGTCATTAGTTCCGGATACCCTTGCTTCAACTCTGCAATCACTTGTTGTCTATTCCACAGCCAAGCGCCCAAAATACAGGTCACCAAAGCCGTGAGCGGCTGCATATACTCCGTTGATACAGCAATCACCAAACCAAACAGCTGTTGAAAGTTAAAAATGATAAGTGTGCTGATCAATAGCGCCAACAAGCCCAGCCCCCAGGTGATAAGGCTCCGCTTTTGCTTTGTTTTCTCTTGAAGCAAGGCAACGGGTACTTCAAGCATTGATATCGATGAGGTTAACGCCGCTAGGGTCATTAGCAAGAAGAACGCTACTGCTAATATACTGCCTATGCTGCCCATTGTTTCAAACAATGAAGGGAGTACTGCAAAAACCAGTGTATCTGAGCTCAATAACTCACCGTTTTCGCCATAAATCTGAACACCATGATTCATGGCTACAAACATCGCTGGCAGAATCAATAAACCAGCAATAAAGGCTACAGAAGTATCAATAGCAGTGACTTGCATAGCCATTTTCGGAATATGCTCTTTTTTGGCAAGGTAAGAGCCATAAACCATCATGGAGCCACCTCCTATGGTGAGCGAGAAAAAAGCCTGGCCCATGGCACTGATTAACAGCTCAGAATCCCAAAGTTTATCCATATCAGGAATGAGATACATAGCCAGCCCTTGAGAGGCTCCCGGTAATGTCAGCAAATATGCAATAAGCGCAGCAAACAGTATAAATAATGCCGGCATCAGCCGTTGAGACCACTTTTCAACCCCATCACGTACACCACTTTGCACAATAGCAATGGTCAAAATATAAAAGACGGCCGCCGCTGTAAGGTTACGTGAAGTGCTAAAGTCGGTCAGCCACTCAGCAAGTGAGGTTAGCTGCAGCATGTTCGCGATGGGTGCCAGCATATAACATAAAAACCAGCCCGCTACGATGCAGTAAAATGTCATAACCAAGGTTGGCACAAGAATAGTGCCTAAACCCGCTATACTTGATAGCCATAAGCTAACACGGCGGCGGTCTAACATGCGTAAGCTATCCCACGGGTTGGAACGGCCAAAACGCCCAATCGTAATTTCTACAACCAGCATGGGATAGGCAAGTAACGCTATCAGTACGATATACGCTAATAAAAAAGCAGCTCCGCCATTTTCAGCAGCCCGAGTTGGAAATCCCCAGATATTACCTAAGCCGACTGCTGCGCCTGCTGCAGACATGACAAACCCGAACCGGCTTTTAAACTGTTCGCGTACTTCACCCACAACTTCAACCCTATTTGCAATGAAAGCATTTGCTAACAATTAACCACTAAAGACGTGGCAAGTTACCATGTAACAAACAAAATGCAATGACATACGTTTATAGATGTCAGCTTAAAGGTATTAGCAAAGCATCAGATGAGCGAAGTTATTCACAGCTTTTATATAGGTTATCCACAGCACGATATTAGAACCCCCTCAACCAAGGGTCTTTCAATATCAAGTGAATATACATTTTACGAGAAGGAAAGAACGCTCCCCCTTACATCCTTTAAAACTATAAGAGGGAGAATCATTGCTACTTTTTTAGGAAGGAATAACAGTTATAAGTAGCTGTTGATTATTTTTTCGATGCTTCCATTTTGCTCCATGCGCTTTAAGGAAGTATTTAATTGATTAATTGTGTCATCGTCAGTAAATTTATTCATGGCTAACCAAAGACCACTACTATTAAATGTATAAACAACAACCAAATCTTCTAATTTATGGCGCTTCGCAATAAATGGACCTGACAATGAACTGGTTGCCCAAGCATCAATCTTGTTCAGCTTAATTTTAGTAGCATTGACTACATCATTTTGAGCCTTTTCCACTTTAATGCCTTTCTTTTCTAAAAATTCAGAAATAGCATCATTTTCATAGCTACCAATACGGTATTTTTTCATATCCTGTAAGCTAGTTACTTTGATACTAGAACCTTTAGGGGCTAATAAGATCCATTCTTCTTTAAATAAAGGACCAACCCATTTAAAATCTTTTTCCCTTTCTGGGGTACGAAAAGCAGAATAAATTCCATAGTTTGTTTTCTTGACTGCTTTTTGATAACCACGATCCCAGCTTGAATATAAAGTCAGCTCCATATCTACATTGGCACGATTGAACATTTCACGAACAATCTCAGTGGCAAAGCCTGTTACTTTATCGTTCTTACCAAACGTACTGTAGGTAACTGTCATATTGAGTGGAGGAAATGGTTCTGTCACCAACTGAATAGTCTGGGCATTAGCTATCCCACTCAATATAAACAGAAAACTCAGTGCTATTACTTTAGATCGCATATCTTAGTCCCACATGCTAGCGTACTAACAACCTTAAATTTGATAAGTATCTGCTTATCAAAACTTAAAACCCATTCATCATTGCCCATAAGATACTCATTAACCGCGATTACCACGTAAGCATCTTATGTTCAAATGACAATTAATAAGGTGGATACCCTTTATTTAAGGGTAGAGAGCTTCACCGACATCTATACTTTAAAACCAGCAAAGCTGATGAAATTTGCTACTCATTTTGCTGGCGCCTATTTTTACCGGAAACAGTTCACATTTAAATGAGCAAGGCCCGTGATTTAATTATGTAATTTCCGAAATGAAAATGGTTAACCACGCAGGAAAACCAATAAATGTGACAAGCATCACAACTATATTTGATTTTATATAGCAATTGGCAATAAAGACGATATCAATAACTTTAGTGCACCAAGCCTTTGCTAATACCACTTGTATACTTAGCGAAAAAATTATCCCACCTTAATTCTATTATGACTCACTGTCTCTATAACTCGATTCCGAAGTTTTTTTAGGTTGACAAAGCTGTATATTTATTCAAGCTGCCATTCGGTGCTGTAATGAAGGCGTCGGCTCTTGCCTACCAAGATCTAAACCCGCCAAATGTTTTTTCGAGTTACGCTCGGGTAATACTTTTTTTAAAGCCTTTGTAAAAGCTATCAGCTCTTTTTGTGGTTCATCCGCCATTACGATTTCTTGTACGGTTTTTATCAGGGCTTCAACTTTGAGACGTTCAGT